>DASVBQ010000227.1:0-3023 GCA_036375795.1 Actinomycetes bacterium | reverse complement strand
GCGATCGCCGAGAACGTCGGGACGGGCTTCGGGGTCCGCCAGGTGCACCGCGCGTTCATGGCGTCGGCACCGCACCGGGCCAACATCCTGGACCCGCAGATGCGCGCGGTCGGGGTCGGCGTCGTCTCGGTCGGCGACCGGTTGTGGGTCACCGAGATCTTCCGCGAGCCACGCTGAGGACGCCGGCCACCGGTTGACAAGATCCGGCTCCCAGAGTCCAGTGGCAGCATTCCCGCCACGGAGGAGCCACGATGGCCAAGGACCTGTACGTCTCCCGACTGAAGTCCGTCCCGCTGTTCGCCTCGCTGTCCAAGCGCGAGCTCGACCTCGTGCTCAAGCAGGCTGACCACCTGCGCTTCCCGGCGAGGTACCGCGTGGTGCGCGAGGGGGCGACCGGCGAGGAGTTCTGGATGGTCCTCGACGGCAAGCTCAGCGTGCACCGGGGCGGCCAGGAGGTGGCCGAGCTCGGGCCGGGCGACTTCTTCGGCGAGCTGGCGGTCCTCGACCCGTCGCCACGCGACGCGACCATCGTCTCGACCACGCCGGTGGAGCTGCTGGTCATCGGACGGCGACGGTTCTGGACCCTCATGGAGGGCAGCCCGACGATCCAGCGCAAGGTGCTGGTCGGCCTGGCCCGGCGGCTGCACGAGCTCGACGCTCGGGACACCGCGGCGCGTCTCGCAGCCGCGACCTGACCGTCCTACGCCGCCCCTGTCAGGCCGTCGGCCACGTCAGGCGCCCGCCTGGGCGGACGCAGCGATGCGCGAAGCCGCCGCGCGGTCGGCCGCGGCGTCGTGGTCGACGGCCGGTCCGTGCTCGCGCCACCACGCCTGACCGGACTCCGGCAGGGTGTGGATCGGGTCGTAGTACTCATACCGGCGGGACAGGGCATCCGGGTCCGTCGTCTCGATGCCGGTGCGGTAGTTCTTCGTCCAGTACGAGATGCCGCGCTCCTCGTCGTACTCCGCGACCTGGTGCACCCACCGCTTGCCGACGAACGGCACGTCACACACGATCCGCGGCGTGGCGAAGCCGGGCAGGTAGCCCATGATCCCGTGCTGGAGCTTCTGTGCCTCCTGCACGGAGACCCGCCAGTGTTCCGAGAACGGGATCATGTCGCACATGTAGAAGTAGTAGGGCATGATCCCGGCGCCATCGAGCAGCGCGAAGCACAGGTCGAGCAGGTCGGTGGTGGTCGCGTTGACCCCCTGCATGAGCACGCCCTGGTTTCGCACGTCACGCACCCCGGCCTCGAGCATGGCCTTGGTCGCGTCGGCGACCAAGGGGGTCACCGAGGCGGCGTTGTTGACGTGGGTGTGGATCGCCAGGTGCACGCCGCGGGCGCGAGCCACCGTGGCGAGCCGTTCCATGCCGGCGCGGACATCGTCCTGCAGCCAGTGCTGCGGCAGCCCCATCAGCGCCTTGGTGGCCAACCGGATGTCGCGGATGTTCTCGATCTCGAGCAGTCGCGCGACGAACGCCTCGAGGTTCTTGAACGGCATGTTGGCCACGTCACCGCCGGACACGACGACGTCGCGGACGCCGGGGGAGCGGCGGAGGTAGTCGATCATCGCGTCGTAGCGGTCGACCGGCTTGAGGTCGAACTTCAGCTTGTCGATCACCGGCGTCGAGTTGCCGACAAGGTCCATCCGGGTGCAGTGGCCGCAGTACTGCGGGCAGGTCGGCAGCAGCTCGGCCAGCACCTTGGTCGGGTAGCGGTGGGTGAGCCCCTCGGCGACCCACATGTCGTGCTCGTGCAGCGAGTCACGCGTCGCGTGCGGGTGGCTCGGCCAGTCCGTGCGTCGGTCGGAGAAGACGGGGAGCATGTAGCGCCGGACCGGGTCGGCATAGAACGCTTCGGTCCAGGTTTGGCCGTCGGCCGGGCCTGTCGGGACCATCGTGTTCATCATCTGCGGTGGCACCAGCATCGACATGGTGGCGCGCTCGGCCTGGTCCCGCTCGATGTCGGCGTAGACGCGCTCCTCGAGCAGGTCGCCCATGAGGGCCCGCAGCTGCTTGACGTTCTTCACGCAGTGGGCGCGCTGCCACTGTGCGCTCGCCCAGTCCTCGGCAGTCACGTCCCGCCAGCCGGGCAGGCGGGTCCAGTCGGGCTCGACCAGCTCGCGCCGGGTGTAGGCGTAGGGCTGCTCGAGCTGGGACGTGGTGCCGTCGGCAGTGTCGGGGCGGACGTCGGCGGTGGCGGTCACGCAAGGCCTCCTCGGGGGCGGGTGGATCGGTCCACGGCAGCGCACGGCGGCGGACGTCTTCCCGGTCAGTGCGCCAGGATACGGGAGGACGTTCGGTTGGACCAATGTCCCACCGTAAGATTTGCACCGTGACTACGTCCTCGGCGGTCGGTCTGCACCGCGTGCTCGCACCGGAAGGGGCGCTGCCACAGGCGGCAGATCGGCTCGACGACAGCCCGGAGCTGGCCGCCGACGAGGTGCGGGTGCGCGTCGAGCTGCTCAACCTCGACGCGGCCTCCTTCCGCCAGCTGGCGACCAAGCACGACGGTGACGGCGCGGCCGTACGCCGCGAGGTGCTCGAGATCGTGGCCGCGCGCGGCAAGATGCAGAACCCGGTGACCGGCTCCGGCGGCATGCTGGTGGGCACCGTGGACGAGGTCGGCCCGCGGTCTCCGCTCGGGCTGAAGCCGGGCGACCGCATCGCCACGCTCGTGTCGCTCTCGCTGACCCCGCTGCGGATCACCGACGGGCTGGCCCGCTGGGACGGCCGCTCCGAGCAGGTTCCGGCCGAGGGGCACGCCATCCTCTTCGGCCGCTCGATCGCGGCGTGCCTCCCGGACGATCTGCCCGGTGAGCTGGCGATGGCGGTCATGGACGTGTGCGGCGCCCCGGCCCTGACCGCTCGCGTCGTCGGGCGGTACGACGCGCCGACGGTCGCCGTGATCGGAGCAGCGGGCAAGAGCGGCTCGATGTCTCTCGCGTCAGCGCGCCGCGCCGGTGCACGCCGGACCGTCGGGGTCGTGCCCAACGACGGCGAGGCCGGCCTGCTGGGCGAGA
>DASVBQ010000225.1:0-15086 GCA_036375795.1 Actinomycetes bacterium | reverse complement strand
GTCGGAACTGGGCGCGGACAAGGGAGGCTGGGCGCGGGTGACCGTCGTCGTGACCGGCTCCGCCGGCTTCCTGGGCAGCTCCCTGGTGGCCGAGCTCGTCACCAGCGGTAGGCGGGTCGTGGGCGTGGACCGGACGCCGACCGACCGGCCCGTCGACCACCTCGTGCTCACCGGCGACCTGCTGCACCGCGACGAGCTGGTCGACACCGCACTTGCCACCGCGGACGCGGTCGTCCACCTCGCCGGCTGTCCGGGCGTCCGTGACTCGGCCGGCGACGTGGAGCACCGGCGCCGCCGGGACAACGTGGCTGCGACGGCGCGGGTGCTGGACGCCGTGCCCCTCGACGTCCCGGTCGTGGTGGCCTCGTCCTCGTCCGTGTACGGCGGGAGCCAGGGCCGCCCGATCCGGGAGTCCGACCGGCTCGCCCCCCGCGGGGGCTACGCCCGTAGCAAGGTGGCCGTGGAGCGGCTGTGCGCGCGCCGCGCCGCCGACGGCGGCCGGGTCACCGTGGTCCGGCCGTTCACGGTCGTCGGCGAGGGGCAGCGCCCGGACATGGCCGTATCCCGCTGGCTCGACGCGGCCGAGGCGGGCCGGCCGCTGCAGGTCTACGGCTCGCTCGAGCGGACCCGCGACCTCACCGACGTGCGCGACGTGGCGCGCGTCCTGGCGACGCTGGCCGACCCGTCCGTCGCCACGACCGGGGTCCTCAACCTGGGCACCGGTCGCCCGCACACCCTGGCCGAGGTCGTGGCGGCGGTCGCCGAGGTCACCGGTGCCGACGTGCGCACCGTCGTGACGCCAGCCGCCTCGGTCGAACCTGCAGACACGTGGGCCGACACCCGCGCGCTGCGGGCGACCGTCGGGTTCGTGCCCCGCACCGACCTCGTCGACGTCGTGGCCCGGCAGGCCGCGGCGCGTCCGGCCCTGGCGGTGACCGCGTGACGCGGGCGCTCCGCCTCGCGATGCTCGGCGCCGGCTTGGCCGCGCTCGTCGCGGCGGGCCTCGGTGCCGGGGTCCGGACGACGTACGGCGGGCAGGCGGCCGTCGACGAGCCGCAGTACCTCCTGACCGCGCTGTCCTTGTGGGAGGACCGCAGCCTCGACATCTCCGACGAGCTCGCCGCGCAACGCTGGCGGGCGTTCCACGACGCCGAGCTGCCGGTGCAGACCGAGGTGCTCGACGGCGGCCGGCAGGTCAGCCCGCACGACCCGTTGCTCCCGCTGCTGCTCGCCGTGCCGATGGGCCTCGGCGGGTGGGTCGCCGCCAAGCTGACGCTGGCCCTGCTCGCTGCCGCGGTCGCCGCCCTGACGGTCTGGGTCGCGGTCCGTCGGTTCGGCGTCGCGCCGTGGCTGGCCGGCGCCGGCGCCGCGGTCGTCGCCGCCTCCCCGCCGCTGGCGATGTACGGCCAGCAGGTCTACCCCGAGCTCCCGGCTGCCGGTGCGGCCCTGGTCGCGGTCGCCGCCGCGACCGGTTCGCTCGACCGGAAGGGGCTCGTCACGGCCGCCGCCGCGCTGGTGGCCCTGCCCTGGCTGTCGGTCAAGTACGTCCCGGTCGCCGCCGTCCTCGCCCTTCTCGTCCTCTGGCGACTGGCCCGGTCGGGCCGGGTCGCCGCGACGCTCGGCCTCGCCGGCGGCCTGGCTGTGGCCGCGGTGGCCTACCTCGGCCTGCACCGTCTCTGGTGGGGCGGGTGGACCGTCTATGCGAGCGGCGACCACTTCGTGCAGACCGGCGAGATGAGCGTCATGGGCACCTCGCCCGACCTGGCCGGCCGCTCGCTGCGTCTCGTGGCCCTGCTGGTGGACCGCGGCTACGGCCTGGCCGCCTGGGCCCCGGTCTGGCTGCTGGCCGTCGTCGCGCTCGCCGCGCTGCTGCGCCGCCGCCCCCCGGGCACCGCGCTGCTGGCGCTGCCCGTGGCGGCCGGCTGGGCAGTCGCCACCTGGGCGGCGTACACGATGCACGGCTACTGGTGGCCCGGCCGCCAGGTCGTCGTGGTCCTGCCGCTCGTGCTGGTCGCGCTGCTGTGGTGGCTCGGCCGGGTCGCCGGCCCGCTGGCCCGGGCCGCCGCGGCGGCGCTGGGTGCGGTCGGAGTCGTCGCGACCGCGGCCCTGCTGGTCGACGGCTGGGCGCGGGAGCTGACGTGGGTCACCGGCTTCCAGCGCGTCGACGACCCGCTGTACTCCTGGGCCCGGGTGCTGTTGCCCGACTACCGCGACATGACGGCCGGCACGTGGGTCCGGCACGCCGCGTGGCTGGCGGTGCTCGGCGCGCTCGCAGTCGCCGGGTGGCGGCAGGCCCGCGTACATCTCACCGACCACGACCCCGACACCTCGGCGCCGGAGAGCCCGGCGCCGACCGCGCAGCTCACGTCCGCGTGAGCCCGACCAGAGAGGCAGGACGCATGTCCCGCAGCACCACCCGCCGTACCGCCGCCGCACTGCTCGCCGCCGCGCTGACGTTCTCGGTCGCCGCGTGCAGCGACGACGGCTCGGGCGGTTCCGGCGGCTCCGGCTCCGGCGGCTCCGGCTCCGGCTCCGGCTCCACCAAGTAGCGACCACCCCGACCAAGGACGCACGCCCATGCTGACCGCCTTCTTCGTGATGCTGCGCGAGGGGTTCGAGGCCGCCCTCATCGTGGCGATCCTCTACGCCTACCTGCGCAAGGTGTCGCGCCACGACCTGATCCCCTCCATGTGGCAGGGCGTCGCCGCCGCGGCGGCGCTGTCGGTCGGCGCGGGCGTCGTCATCCACCTGTCGATCGACGGGCTCGAGGGCGAGGCACGGCTGCGTGCCTTCGCCGCGATCTCGGTGTTCGCCGTCGTCGTCCTCACCTGGATGATCTTCTGGATGCGCAAGCACGCCCGGGCCATCAAGGGCGAGCTGCAGCACGTGCTCGACGAGGCGATGTCGCGCCGCGGCCGGATCCGGTTGGCCGTCACCGCCGCCGCGTTCTTCGCGGTGCTGCGTGAAGGCCTCGAGGCGGCGCTGTTCATGATCGCGACCGCGACGACCGCGGACGGCGCCGCGGTGCTCGTCGGCGCGCTGATCGGTCTCGCGGTGGCCTGCGGGCTCGGCTGGGCGGTCGTGCTGGGCGGCAAGAAGATGCCGATGCGGCAGTTCTTCCAGGTCACCGGCGTGGCGCTGATCCTCTTCGCCGGCGGCCTGCTCGCCCGCACGGTGATGTTCCTGCAGACCTCCGGTGACCTGCCGATCGCCTGGAACAACGTCTACGACGTGACCTCGGTCAAGCTGCTGACCGTCGAGACCGAGTTCGGTCGGTTCCTCGGCGCGATGTTCGGCTGGGACCCGCGGCCCTCGATCGAGCAGGTCGTCGCATACGTCGCCTACGTCGGCGTCGTCACCTGGCTCTTCCTGCGCAACCCGAAGCTGGCCGCGCCCGCCGACCCCGGCCACCTGCCCGAGAAGGTCGTGCACCACACCTGAGCAGGGCTGCGGGCGGTCCTCGCTAGTCGTCGATCTCGGCGTGGCGGGCGGCGCGCTCCAGCGCCCCGGCCAGGGCGGCCGAGGTCAAGCCGACCTGCCACTCACGGGCGCCGTGCTCGCGGAGGAAGCCGGCAACCACGCCCTCGTCGGGGGCCGGGCCACCCGGCGGCTGCCAGGCCAGCCGGCGCACCGTGTCGGGCGAGAGGAGGTTCTCGACCGGCGTGCGGTGCTCGTCGGCGATGGCCGCGATGGCGGTGCGGGCGGCCGAGAGCCGGGCAGCGGCGGCCGGGTCGCGGTCGCCCCAGCTGCGGGCAGGTGGTGGCCCGACCAGAGGGGTTTTGAGGTCCGGCAGCTCGGGCTCGGGCAGCGTCAGCGCACGTTCGATGGCCGGCAGCCAGGTGGCGGTCTGCCGGCGCAGCGAGCGGCCGCCCCAGATGGGCAGCGCCACCAGGTCGGTCTCGGTGCGCGGCTGCGCGAGAGCCGCGGAGACGATGGCGGCGTCCGGCAGGACCCGGCCGGGGGCGATGTCGCGCCGGCGGGCGACCTCGTCGCGGCGCTCCCACAGGCTGCGGACGACGGCCAGCTCGCGCCGCTTGCGGACCCGGTGCAGGCCCGACGTACGCCGCCAGGGGTCGACCCGCGGCGCTGGCCCCGGTGCGGCCACCACCGCGGCGAACTCCTGCTCGGCCCACTCCCGCTTGCCCTGCTCGTCGAGCTCCGCAGCGAGCGCGTCGCGCAGCTCCACCAGGACCTCGACGTCCAGCGCGGCGTAGCGCAGCCACGGCTCCGGCAGCGGCCGGGTCGACCAGTCCGCAGCCGAGTGGCCCTTCTCCAGGCTGAGACCGAGGACCTCCTCGACGATCGGGCCCAGCCCGACCTTGGGATGCCCGAGGAGGCGCCCGGCGAGCTCGGTGTCGAACACCCGGGTCGGTGACATGCCGACCTCGCGCAGGCAGGGCAGGTCCTGCGAGGCGGCGTGCAGGACCCACTCGTCGTCGGCGATCGCCGCGCCGAGCGCGCCGAGGTCCGGCAGGGCGATGGGGTCGACGAGCAGGGTGCCGATGTCGTCGCGACGCAGCTGGACCAGGTAGGCGCGCTGTCCGTAGCGGTAGCCCGAGGCCCGCTCGGCATCGACGGCCACCGGGCCGGACCCGGCGCGGAGGACCTTGATCGCCTCTGCCAGCGCGTCCGGGTCGGTCAGCGGTGCGGGGACGCCGTCGCGGGGCTCGGTCAGGGGGACCGGTGCCGGACTGGTCGGCTCGACGACGGCCTCGTCGTCGTCGGAGACCTGGGCGGGCGGGACGGTCACGCCTGTCACCGTACGTGGTGGTCTGCGCCGGTCGTCGGACCTGGGGCCGACCCGGCGGTCCGTGTCCCGCGCGACGCGGGCCGGGAGGTGGCGTCAGTCGACGACGCCGGCGCGCATGGCCACGACGACCATCTCGGCGCGGTCCCCGGTGCCGAGCTTGCGGGCGATCCGGGCGAGGTGGCTCTTGACGGTCAGCGCCGACAGCCCCAGGGCCTCGCCGATCTCCTTGTTCGAACGGCCGTCGGCCACCAGCTGCAGGACCTCGATCTCGCGGCCGGACAGCCCGTCGGCCCCCGGGGCGCGACCACCGCGCGGCCGCGGAGCGGCGCCACCACTGGCCGAGCCCGCCGAGCCGGTGTGACCTGCGGCGGCGCTGACCAGGAACCCGCGGACGCCGGCGGCGAGCGCCGCACGAACGGTGTACGGGTCCTCGGTGTCGGACAGGACGACCCCTCGGCTCCAGCCGAGCGCGCGCAGCTCGCGGACCAGGGCGATGCCCGACCCGTCCGGCAGGCCGGCGTCGACCAGGCAGAGGTCCCGGTGGGCGGTGCCCTGGGCGCGGGTGCGCGCCTCGGACAGGGTCGACGCCTCGACGACGTCCACCGCACCGAGCGAGCGAAGGGTGCGGGCCAGCGTCTCGCGCACGAACGGGCTGGCGACCACCACCATCGCGGTGAAGCGTGGAGCGTGCGGCGCCTGCGGCCCGTGGGCCGCGCTGCCGTGCCGTTCGACCAGTGCGGTCACCGGGTCTCCCGATCGGTGCGAGATCTCTGTCTCGATCTGCATCGGTCGGTCACGGGGTTACCTGTAGCCGGTGGACGCCCCGGGCTCGGCGACTCAGCGGCGGGCGGTGCGCCGTCGTACGGGCAGCGTGACGACGCCGGGGGCGACCGGTGGCAGCCCGGCGGTCGTGCACAGCAGGTCGCACCAGGCCAGCAGGTGCGCCCCGAACGCGTCGTCGACGGGCGTCCACGAGGCGCGGATCTCGATCTGCGCGGTCGCCGGCTCGCCGGAGATGGCGCCGAAGCTCTCGGAGGCGACCCGGGTCACGGTGCCGCTCGCCGCCGTGAAGCCGGCGCCCCGCGCGTCCAGCGCCTCGGTCAGCCAGGCCCAACCGACGCCCGGCAGCAGCGGGTCCGCGGCCATGTCGTGGTCGAGCTCGGCACGGACGTACGTCACGACGCGGAACGTCCCCTCCCACGCCTCGTGTCCCGCCGGGTCGTAGAGCAGCACCAGCCGGCCGGTCCCCAGCTCGGTGTCGGGGTCGGTGGGGGAGACGACGTCGGCGGTCAGCGCGACGGCGTGCGGCGCGAGCCGCTGGGGGGCGGGGGTCTCGTCGAGCACCACCTCGGCCCGCGGGGTCACCGAGCGCAGCTCGGCGAGGGCCCGGACGAACTCCTCCGGTGCCTCGTCGACCTCCTTGCGGGCGCCCACTCGGGAAGGGTACGTCCCGGGACGGCTGCGGTCCCGGAGGCGCGACGGGCACGCTCGGGTCGGCGCGTCGCCGCAGGTCGGGCCGCACGACCGCGCGCGGCCGGCGGACCCGTAGCCTCCCGGGGTGGCCGCCGTTCTCGCCCTGCTCTCGAGCCTGCTCTGGGGCGGGGCCGACTTCCTGGGCGGCACGGTCTCCCGGCGCCGTCCCGCGGCCCTGGTCGTCGGCTCCTCCCAGCTGGTCGGCCTCATCGCCATCGGCGTGGTGGCGGTGGCGGCGGGAGCGCTGGGGGACGACAGGGGGTACCTGCCGTGGGCCGTGGTGTCGGGCCTGGCCGGGCTGGTGGGGCTCGTCTGCTTCTACGCCGCGCTGGCGAGCGGGACGATGGGAGTGGTGTCGCCGATCGCGGCGCTCGGCGTGGTCGTCCCCGTCCTGGTCGGCCTGGCCCGCGGAGAACGTCCCGCCACGCTGCAGATGGTCGGCATCGCGATGGCCGTCCTGGGCGTCGTGCTCGCCAGCGGGCCTGAGCTGAGCGGCCGCGCCGGCGCCCGGCCCCTGGTCCTGGCCCTGGTCGCCGCCCTCGGCTTCGGGCTGGCGCTGCTCTTCATCGCCGAGGGCAGCCGGAGCAGCACCCTGATGACGCTGGTGACCATGCGCCTCACGTCGGTGACCGTCATGGC
The DNA here is from genome assembly GCA_036375795.1 of Actinomycetes bacterium. Lineage (GTDB taxonomy): Bacteria > Actinomycetota > Actinomycetes > JACCUZ01 > JACCUZ01 > DASVBQ01. The sequence goes on along the minus strand of DASVBQ010000225.1, from coordinate 8,224 downwards.
CGTCGTGCTGGCCGTCGCCGTGCGGCGGGTCGACCGCTCCGGGATGCGGCTCGACCGGCGCGACGTCGCCCTCGTCGCGCTGGTCGGACTCGGGGACGTGGCAGCCAACCTGGCCTTCGGGCTGGCCAGCACCCGCGGGCTGGTGAGCGTCGTCGCCGTCCTCGGGTCGCTCTACCCGGTCGTGACCGTGCTTCTGGCCCGGGTCCTGCACGGTGAGCGGCTGGCCCCCGCCCAGACGCTCGGGGTCGCCGGGGCGCTCGGAGGGGTCGCACTGATCGCCTCCGGCTGATCGGGACGTGACAGCATCGGCGCTGTGACTGCCGCCCCCGCGCTGGACTCGCCCGCCCTCCAGAACTCGGCGTTCTTGCGCGCCTGTCGCGGCGAGCCGGTGCCGCACACCCCGGTGTGGTTCATGCGCCAGGCCGGTCGATCGCTGCCGGAGTACCTCCGGGTCCGCGAGGGCGTGCCCATGCTCGAGGCCTGTCGCCGGCCGGACCTGGTCACCGAGATCACCCTGCAGCCGGTCCGCCGCCACGGCGTCGACGCAGCGATCCTCTTCAGCGACATCGTCGTGCCGCTCAAGGCGATCGGTGTCGACCTGGACATCAAGCCGGGGGTGGGCCCGGTGGTCGCCCGGCCGATCCGCTCGCGCGAGGACCTCGAGCAGCTGCGTGACCTGGAGCCGGACGACGTCTCGTACGTCGCCCAGGCCGTGGGCATGCTCGTCGCCGAGCTCGGAGCCACGCCACTGATCGGCTTCGCCGGGGCCCCGTTCACGCTCGCGTCCTATCTCGTCGAGGGCGGTCCGTCGCGAAACCACGAGCACACCAAGGCCCTGATGTACGGCGACCCGGGGCTCTGGGACGAGCTGATGGGCCGGCTGGCCAGGATCACTGCGGCGTTCCTGCGCGCCCAGGTGGGCGCCGGGGCTGCGGCGGTGCAGCTGTTCGACTCCTGGGTGGGCGCGCTGCCCGCCGCCGACTACCTGGCGCAGGTCCAGCCGCACTCCGCCGCGGTGCTCGCCGCCGTGGGGGAGCTCGGCGTGCCGCGCATCCACTTCGGGGTGGGCACCGGCGAGCTGCTGCGGCACATGGGGGACGCCGGCGCGGAGGTCGTCGGCGTGGACTTCCGGGTGCCGCTCGACGAGGCGGTCCGACGCATCGGGCCGGGCCGCGCCGTGCAAGGCAACCTCGACCCGGCGGTCGTGTTCGCGCCGTGGGACGCGGTGGCCGCCCGGACCCGGGCCGTGCTGGATGCGGGCCGGGCCGCACCGGGCCACGTGTTCAACCTCGGCCACGGGGTCATCCCCGAGACCGACCCGGACGTGCTCACCCGTGTCGTCGAGCTGGTCCACGCCGAGTCCGCCCGCTGACCGCTGTGCTCACGCCTCGGGGGACGCAGCGGTGGGGCGACGGCGCGAGCGGAGCACGGCGTACGCGGGCAGGCCGAGGATCGTCGCGGCCACGGCGAACGGCAGCAGCGCGCCGAGCGCGGTGAGCGCGACCAGCCCGATCTCGGCCAGCGCGGCCCAGCCGCCGCGCAGGCCGGACAGGAACCCCAGGTCGTCCTCCTCGGGCTCGTCCGGCACGGGGGCACCCGGCGCGACGAACGTGACGTCGATGGTGGCCAGGTCGGTGACGTCCTTCAGGCGGGCCAGCTGTGCCTGCAGCGACTCGAGGTCCGCCTCGCGGCGGGCCAGCTCCGACTCGATCTGCACGACCTCGCCGATGGTGTCGGCCTCGCCGAGGAGCGCCCGGACCCGCTCGACGCTGCGCTCCTGCGACCGGACCCGGCTGTCGACGTCCGCGAGCTCGGTCGTCACGTCCTCCGCGCTGCGGCTGCGGCTGAGCTCCTTGCCCAGCGCGCCCAGCGCGCCCAGGGTCGAGCGGAACTCGGTGGGCGGGACCCGCAGCGTCAGCCGGGCCTCCCCGGCGCCCCGGTGCTCCGGCTCGACGGACGTCTCCTCGGAGAACACGACGCCGTCCACCTCCACGGCAAGGTCCTCGGCGCGCTGGGCGGCACGGTCGAGGTTCCTCACCCGCACGGTGATCCGCCCGCGGTAGACCATGTCGCGCCCCTCCGGCAGCACGCGTGCGCTGGTCCGGTCCCCGGCGGTGCCGGAGTCATCGGTCGCGTTCCCTGCGCTGCCGCCCGACGGGGCCTCGTGCTCGGCGGCGGGCTTGCTGGCCGCCATCCCGGCCGAGCTGTCGCCGGAACCCCCGCTCGCGCATCCGGCGAGCAGCAAGGCCGCCGCTGCCAGCGCGGCACCGGCCCGTCGTGTCGTCACCATCTCGGCTCCTCCCTCGGTCGGCTGGGGGTCGGACGCGGTGAGGTGCGTCACGGTTCCGCCCGGCACGGTCGCGAAAGGGTCACGATCGGTGCCAGGGTGACCGGCATGTCCGCCGCCACGCCCGCCTCGCCGGACGCTGTCAGCGGTGGCCGCCACGTGGTCGTCGTCGGTGGCGGCATCGCCGGGCTGGCGGCGGCGTGGTTCCTGCGTCGCGACTGTCCGGGCCTGCGGGTCACCGTGCTGGAGGCCTCCGGTCAGGTCGGCGGCAAGCTGCGCGTGAGCGAGCTGGCCGGGGTCCCGGTCGACGAGGGCGCCGAGTCGCTGCTGCTGCGCCGGCCCGAGGCGGTGGACCTCGCGCGGGCCGCCGGTGTCGACCTCCAGGACGCGGCCACCACCAGCGCCGGCGTCTGGACGCGGGGCGCCATCCGCCCGCTGCCGTCGGGGACGGTGATGGGCATCCCCGGTGACCTGCGCACGCTGGCGGGCACCGGACTGCTGACCAGCCGCGAGCTGGCCCGGATCCCGCTCGACTCGTGGCTTCCCCGGCGGAAGGTGGGCGACGACGTCGCCGTCGGGCGCTACGTCGCCGCCCGGCTCGGTCGGGCGGTGCTGGACCGCCTCGTCGAGCCGATGCTGGGCGGGGTCTACGCCGGCCGCGCCGACCAGCTCTCGATGGCAGCGACCCTGCCGCAGCTCATGCCCTACGTACGCCAGGAGCGCTCCCTGCTCGCCGCGGTCCGCGCCAGCCGCGCCGCGGCACCGACCCCGGACGCGGCGGTGTTCGGCGCGCCCCCCGGCGGCGTCGGCCGCCTCCCCGAGGCGGTCGCCCGGCTCGCCGGTGCCCACGTGCGCACCGGCGTCACGGTGCGCGAGCTGCGGCGCACGCCGACTGGCTGGCGGCTCGTCGCCGGGTCGACGCCCTCGCCGGAGGAGATCCTGGCCGACGCGGTGGTGCTCGCCGTACCCGCCGCGCCGGCAGCACGGCTGCTGCGGCCGGAGGTGGCGCCGGCGGCTGCGGAGCTCGCCCAGGTGCGGTCCGCGTCGATGGCGGTGGTGGCGCTCGCGTTCCCCGCGACCTCGCTGCCGGCTCGCCCCCCGGGTTCGGGGTTCCTGGTGCCGCCGGTCGACGGCCGCGCGGTGAAGGCGGTCACGTTCTCGTCGGCGAAGTGGGGCTGGTACGCCGGTGCGGCGCCCGAGACGGTTGTTGTCCGGGCCTCGCTGGGCCGCGTCGGCGAGGAGGCCACGCTGCAGCGCAACGACGCGGAGCTGGTCGACCTGGTGCTGGCCGACCTGACCGACGCGCTCGGCGTGATCGACCCGCCGCTGGACGCCCGAGTGACCCGGTGGGGCGGCGGGCTGCCGCAGTACGCCGTGGGGCACCTCGCCCGCGTCGAGCGCATCCGCGCGGCCGTCGCGGCGCAGCCGGGCTTGGCCGTGTGCGGTGCGACGTACGACGGCGTGGGCATCCCCGCCTGCGTGGCCACCGCGGAACGCGCCGCTCGCGAGGTGCTGCGACAATGGGAGGCGTGAGTGAGTCGTCCACGCCAGCCCGCCCGAAGGCACGCGACCTCAACCAGCTGATCCGCTACACGATGTGGTCCGTCTTCCGTGTGCGCACGCCGCTTCCGCAGGACCGCGTCGCCGCCGCGACCGAGGTCCAGGAGCTCTTCGACCAGCTCGCGGCCAAGGACGTGGTGGTCCGGGGCGTCTACGACGTGGCCGGCCTGCGGGCCGACGCCGACCTGATGATCTGGTGGCACGCGCCGTCCGCGGACGACCTGCAGGAGGCCTTCAACCGGTTCCGCCGCACGGCCGTCGGCGCGGCCTGCGAGGCCGTGTGGTCGAACCTGGCGCTGCACCGCCCGGCCGAGTTCAACAAGGGCCACGTGCCGGCGTTCCTCGCGGAGGAGCAGCCGCGGGACTACGTCTGCGTCTACCCGTTCGTGCGGTCCTACGACTGGTACCTGCTGCCCGACGAGGAGCGTCGCGCGATGCTGGCCGAGCACGGGCAGATGGCGCGCGGGTTCCCCGACGTCCGCGCCAACACCGTTGCGTCGTTCGCGCTCGGCGACTACGAGTGGCTGCTCGCGTTCGAGGCGGACGAGCTGCACCGCATCGTCGACCTGATGCGCCACCTGCGTGGTTCACGTGCTCGCCTGCACGTCCGCGAGGAGGTGCCCTTCTACACGGGTCGCCGCAAGCCGGTGTCGGAGCTGGTGGCGGGTCTGCCGTGAGGCACGCGTGAGCGCGTCCCCGCACGGCACGGACGGACACGACCTCGAGATCGACGTACCCGAGACCGACGTGCCCGAGAACGACGTCGAGCCGGCGGATGCGCCGCCGACGGCGGTGGTGTCAGTCGCTGACGGCCGACCCGAGCGAGGCAGGTGGCTCGCCGACCTGCTCAGTGCGCGAGCCCGGTTGATCTCGGCGTTGCTCGTCGGGTCCCTGCTGTACGTGATCGTCGACATCTTCGTGCAGGGCCCGCTGACCCAGCTCGACCTCCAGGTGTACCGCTGGGACGGCGAGGACCGGCACCCGGCGTTCAGCGATGCCGCCTGGATCTACGACAAGATGGGTCAGCGCTCGGTCCTCGTGCCGATCCTGCTCGTGGTGGCCGGTGTCTTCGCCCGGCGGCACCGCACCTGGCGGCCGGTGGTGCTGGCGATGGTCTCCTTCCTGGTGCTCAACGTCGTGGTCGGCGCCATGAAGATCCTCATCGGCCGCGCGGAGACCGAGACCGGCAGTGTCGACGTGCTGACCGGCGGGGTCATCTTCCCGTCCGGGCACTCGTCGAACATGGTGCTGTCCGGCGGGCTGGTCATCTACCTGTTCTGGCGCTACGGCGCTGACCCGCCGCTGCGCCGGCTGACGGTGCTGATCACCTTCCTCACATCGTTGACGATCCTGACGTCCCTCTACATCGGCAGCCACTGGCTGACCGACCTGGTGGCCGGTGTCCTCGTGGGTGGCCTGCTGCTGCAGCTGGTGATCCTGTTCGACCGGGCGACCGTCGGGTTCCGGGAGGACCGCACCGTGTTCGGCCGCCGGCTCTCATTCGGCCGTCGGCGCCAGCCGCAGCGAGACCGAGTTGATGCAGTACCGGTCACCGGTGGGGGTCTGGGGAGCGTCGTCGAAGACGTGACCGAGGTGCGACCCGCACCGCCGGCACCGGACCTCAGTCCGACGCATGAAGTGTGAGTCGTCGTCGAGCAGCTCGACGGCGTCACTCTCGCTCGGCTCGAAGAACGAGGGCCACCCGCAGTGCGAGTCGAACTTCGCCTCGCTGCGGAACAGCTCGGCGCCGCAGGCTCGGCAGCTGTAGACGCCGACCGTCTTCGTGTCGTTGTACTCACCGGTGAACGGCCGCTCGGTGCCGGCCTCGCGCAGGACGTGGTACTCGTGCGGCGTCAGCTCGGACCGCCATTCGTCCTCGGTCTTCTGCACCTCGTGGGTGCTGGACTCCTCGTCCTTCTTCCGGAACATGTCCCGACAGTACGTCGAGGACCCGCGACGTTACGCAGGGACATGGGTAGCGTGCCGTCATGGCATCGCCGTTCGTCGAGCTCGAGGTCGGCCCGCGTATCGTCAAGGTCACCAACCCGGACAAGCTGATCTTCCCGGAGGTGGGGATCACCAAGCGGGAGCTGGTCGACTACTACCTCTCGGTCGGCGACGGCATCCTGCGGGCCCTGCACGAGCGGCCGGTGACGCTGGAGCGGTGGACGACCGGCGTGCACGAGGGTGTTCGGCTGGCGACTCGCGCCGACGGGCGCGGTGCCGACGCGTTCTACCAGAAGCGCATCAGCAAGGGTGCTCCGCCCTGGGTCGAGACCGCGCACATCACTTTCCCGAGCGGGCGGACCGCCGACGAGGTCTGCCCGACCGAGCTCGCCACGGTGGCCTGGTGCGCCCAGCAGAACACGATCACCTTCCACCCCTGGCCGGTGCGCCGGGTCGACGTCGACCATCCCGACGAGCTCCGCATCGACCTCGACCCCCAGCCCGGGACCGACTTCCGCGATGCGGTCGAGGTCGCGGCCGTCGCGCGGGAGGTGCTCGGCGAGCTGGGCTGGCGCGGCTTCCCCAAGACGTCCGGGAACCGGGGCGTGCACATCTACGTACGGGTCCAGCCGCGGTGGACGTTCACCGACGTCCGGCATGCCGCGATCGCCTTCGGCCGCGAGCTCGAGCGGCGCATGCCCGGCCGCGTCACCACGAAGTGGTGGAAGGAGGAACGCGGCGAGACGGTCTTCGTGGACTACAACCAGAACGCCCGTGACCGCACCATCGCCTCGGCCTACTCGGTCCGCCCGTTCCCGCACGCTCCGGTGTCCGCGCCGGTGACCTGGGACGAGCTACCCGACATCGAACCCCGCGACCTGACCGTGCGCACGATGCCGGCTCGCTTCGCCGACGTCGGCGACCTGCACGCCGAGATCGACGACGTGGCGCACGACATGTCGACGCTGCTGGAGTGGTACGAGCGGGACGAGCGGGATCACGGTATGGGCGACATGCCCTACCCGCCGGACTACCCGAAGATGCCGGGCGAGCCGATGCGCGTGCAGCCGAGCCGTGCGAGGCGAGCGACCAGCGAAGACACCGCCGACTAAGGCGCGTGCCGAAAGCACATCGCGTGCTCCCCGGGCAACCCCCGGACGGCCGAACGGCTCGGGTGGCGCGGCACCCACGTCCGGGCCACGCCGGCGGACAGGGGCTTGGATCATCCACGAAGGATGACGACACCTCTGCGACGAGACCGCACGATCAGCTTCACAGCGACTGTGGAGAACCTGCGGGCATCCGTCGATGGGCACGCCGTCGCTGCGGCCGACCGACCGCGAGGGAGCAGCCCGTGGGATGTCTGATCGCGTTGCTGGCCGCCTTCGCACCGAGGGTCACCCTGGCGCTGCTGTGGATCTTCACCGACCTCGTGGACCGGGCGTACTCGGCCTTCCTCGTCCCGCTGCTCGGGCTGATCGTGCTTCCCTACACCACCCTGTTCTACGTCCTGGCCTACCAGCCGGTCGCGGGCGTGACCGGTTGGGGTTGGTTCTTCGTCGCGCTCGGCTTCTTGTTCGACATCGGACACTGGGTGGGCGGCGGAGCCACCGGTCGGCAGCGCTACGCGACCGCGTAGGGCCTCCGACGGCGGCTCGCCATCGGCCACGCCCTCTGTCGGCTCGGGACCCCGCTACGGAGGCGACGCGCCTGCGCGCGAACCAGCTCGCACGGCGCGGGATGAGGCGTGACCGGGTCGTTCGGCTCTGGTCGGGCGGCCGGCCTCGTGCTGGGCTCAAGGTGCCGGGTCGACGTCGCTCGGACGCCTTTCGTGCCGCAGAAGCGCCGCCGGCGACCTCCGGCGACGGCCCGCGTGGGGAGGTTTGTCATGCGACCTGTCAGAAAGCTGTTCATTGTGTCTGTGGCCGTGCTGGCCACCGGGCTGGCGACTTCGCCGGCGCCGGCGGAGTCCGCAGCCGTGCATCCTCAGGCCTGGGGCCCGGGCGTCAACCTGTCGCCCGGCGCGCCGTCCTGGAACCTTCTGCCGACGTCCGCGGCGATCGATGTCCATGGCGACGTGCTGGCCGTCTGGGTCCACACCGACGACAGCGGAGCCGCTCTCATGGCGGCGTTCCGGGCCGCCGGACACAAGTGGCGGTCACCGGTCTCCGTCCCCGGGTCCCGTGGCGCGCAGGACGCCGAGGTCGCCTTCGACGGGGACGGTGACGCGGTGCTCGTGTGGCGGACCTCCCACGCCGTTGCCGCCGTGCGGCGCACGGCGGCGGGGTCGTGGACCAAGACCGTGACGCTCTACCGGAGCAGCGCCGCCATGGAGTCGAGGGCGCCCAACTCGATGGATCTCGCGGTCAACACGAACGGCCGCGCAGCGGCCGTCTGGAGTAGCAACACGGGCCTGAAGGCGGCGATCGG
>DASVBQ010000206.1:0-24597 GCA_036375795.1 Actinomycetes bacterium | reverse complement strand
TGCAGGAGCTCGAGGGCAACGACTTCCCGACGCTGCGCACCGTCGACACCTCGTCCTGGCTGGTCGCGGCGACCCGGGGAACCGGGGTCGGCAAGCGCATGCGGCGGGCGGTGCTGGCGCTGGCCTTCGGCCCGCTCGGCGCGCGGGCGGCGGTCACGTCCGCATGGCACGACAACCACGCGTCCCTCGGTGTCTCGCGCTCGATCGGCTACCGGCCCAACGGTGAGTCGTTCCTGGCCCGAGGGGACGGCGTCGACACCCTCGTGCACCTGCGGATGACCCGCGAGCAGTGGCTGGAGACCGGGGCGCCCGACGTCACCATCGAGGGCTTCGAGCCCTGCCGTCCCTTCTTCGGTATGACGCTCTGACCTCCCGTGCCGCGACCACGTCGCTACGTTGGCTGAGGTTGGGCTTGCCCGTCGCCGGACTGAGGAGGCTGAAGTGCACATCCTGCGCATCGAGCACCGCGTCACGGACTACGACCGGTGGAAGCAGGTCTTCGACAGCGACCCCGCCGACCGGCGGGGGTCTGGCGTGCGCGGCTACCGGGTGATGCGTCCCGTCGACGACCCCGACTTCGTCCAGATCGACCTGGACTTCGACTCGGCCGAGGCGGCCGAGGCGATGCAGCAGAAGCTGCTGAGCCTGTGGGCCGGTCCGGGGAAGGCAGTCATGGTCGAGCCGCAGGCGCGGATCGTCGAGGCCGTCGAGGCCCGCACGCTCTGACCGAGGCTCTCCCTGTTCACGCGGTCCCGTCTAGCAGTTCGAGGACGATCACTCAGTCAGCGAAGGGTCAGTAGCCGAGCCGGCGGTGCAGGCGGAAGAACGACTCACGGAAGCCGAGCCGCGGCCAGGCGCGTGAGGACAGCAGGTTCGTCGAGCGCCAGTCCGCGACCACGCACGAATATCCTTCGACGCGGCACCACTCGATGACCGCCTCGCCCAGCGCTCGGCCGGCCCCCAGGCCGCGTGCCTCGGGCAGCACGGCGGCGAACCCGAGGAAGCCCGCGTGGTCGGGTCGGGTGAGCCCTGTGTGCGAGCTCGACTTCGCCAAGGCACAGCCCACCGCCGAGCCGACGACCCGGCCATCGTGATCGGCCACGAAGTAGGCGAAGCCCTCGTCGTCGAACGACTCCTCCCAGTCCCGTGCCGCGTCCTCGAGGGTCGGGAGCTCACCGGCCGAGAAGACCGGGGACAGTCCCTGGTGCGCAGGCAGGGTCAGGTCCAGCTCGGCCAGCGCCGGGATGTCCGCGCGCGTCGCGCGGCGCACGCTGACACGTCGCGGCGTCGGCGGCGCTGCGTCCGGCACCTCCCGGATCCCGTGGATGTGCTGGAGTCCGAAGCCCAGCCGGAACCAGGCGTCGACGAGCGCCCGGTCCGACGCCGGCACGATCGCGTAGTGCGCGTCCCTGCCCCCGTCGACCCAGTCGGCGGCCGCTGCGGCGTACAGGTCGCGGATCGTCTCGGCGTCCGACGCGGCGTGGCCCGCGCCCTCGACCCAGACGTTGGCGCCCCACACCGGGCTCTTGGCGAAGCCCAGCAGGTAACCGGTGACCTCGCCGCCGGAGACCGCGACCGACCCCGTGGCCCCCTGCTCGAGCAGGATCTGCACCTCGCCGGCAGCGGCACCCGGGTCCTCGTATCGAGGCGAGAGCAACGGCTCAGCGCGGCGGTGCAGAGCGTGCCGACGGGCGAGCAGGCCGCCTGCCGCGGTCACGTCCTGCGGCTCGAACGGTCGGATCTCAGGCCTGGTCACGGTGGTCGACGGTAGGGGCACCGCTCCCGACGAGCCAGCCACTTCTCGACGACTCGTGACTCGACTCGACAACTTGTGACGCGACACGCCGGACCTCCGTATCGGCCACTACTGCGCCGCGGATCGTCGCGCCGCCGCTCGTCGCGGTTCCGATGACGACAGCGACACCGACGTCGACCGCGAGTCCGACGCCGTCCGCTTCCCCGTCCGGAGAGAACCGATGACCCCGCTGGTGTAGCCATGGCCCGGCGTGGAAGGGTCGGGGGCGCGCGCCGGCGTCGGGCGCTCGGCCCGAACGTCCCCGACCAACGAGGAGGTCCCGCCCGTGGGCGAGATGGTCAGCTTTCCCAGCAACGGTGACTCGTGCGACGGCTACCTCTCCGTGCCGGAGTCTGGCCGCGGACCGGGCGTCATCGTGGTGCAGGAGTGGTGGGGGCTCGTCGACCACATCCAGGAGGTTGCCGACCGCTTCGCGCGTGAGGGCTTCGTCGCGCTGGCGCCCGACTTCTTCCACGGCGCCAAGACCGCCGAGCCCGACGAGGCGCAGCGGCTGCTGATGGGCCTGGCGATGGACCGCGCCGCCAAGGACATCCAGGCTGCCGCGCAGTACCTCTCCTCACGGAAGGAGACCACCGGGACCGGAGTAGGCACCGTCGGCTTCTGCATGGGGGGCTCACTCGCGCTCTGGAGTGGCACCCTGGCCGACGAGGTGAAGGTCGCGGTCGGCTTCTACCCGGCGATCCCCTGGGAGAAAATGCGCCCGTCGTGGGGCAACTACGCCAACAAGGACGCCATGCTCCACGCGTCCGAGGAGGACGGGACGTCGCAGGCCGAGGGCATCCGAACTGCGGTCAAGGGCATCCAGGAGGCCGGCGGCACGGTGGAGGTCTACGACTACCCCGGCTCCAAGCACGCGTTCTTCAACGACCATCGTCCAGAGGTCTACGACAAGGAGCACAGCGACAAGGCGTGGCGGCGCACCATCGACCTCCTCAAGAGCCGGCTCTAGGCGTGGGCGCGCCCGTCGCGCGCTCGCCTGAAGACGTTCGCCGGCTCGCCGCCGGGGCGGCGCGGCTGGCCGACCTGGACGCCGCCGTGTCGGTCTGCCGGGCGTGCCCTCGCCTGGTCGCCTGGCGGGAACAGGTGGCGGTTGAGAGGCGGCGCTCCTTCGCCGACGAGACGTACTGGGGCCGTCCGGTCCCCGGCTGGGGGGACGAGCACCCGAAGGTGCTCGTGGTCGGCCTGGCGCCGGCGGCCCACGGCGGCAACCGGACGGGGCGCATCTTCACCGGTGACCGCAGCGGCGACTGGCTGTTCGCCTCGCTGCACCGGGTGGGGCTCGCGGTCCTGCCGACGAGCACCCGCGCGGACGACGGCCAGGCCCTGGTGGCGACCCGGATGCTCGCCGCGGTGCGGTGCGCTCCGCCGGACAACAAGCCGACAACCGGCGAACGCGACACCTGCGCGCCCTGGATGGACGCGGAGGTGGCGGCGGTGCTGCCCGGCCTGCGCGTCGCGGTGGCTCTGGGCTCGTTCGCCTGGCAGTCGCTGCTGGGCTGCATGTCCCGTCTGGGGCACTCCGTCCCGCGACCGAGGCCGCGTTTCGGGCACGGGGCGCAGACGACGGTCGGCGACCTGCTCGTGCTCGGCTCGTTCCACCCGAGCCAACAGAACACGTTCACCGGTCGGCTGACCGAGTCGATGCTCGACGAGGTGCTGGGAAGGGCCGCCACGCACGCGGGCATCGGTCCTACTCTCTGAGGCATGGCGATCACCGCGTCGCAAGCACGAACCCGGATCCTCGTGGTCGGTGGCGGCTACGTCGGCATGTACACCGCACTGCGCCTGCAGAAGCGGCTGCGCTCGGAGCTGAGGTCGAAGCGCGTCGAGATCATCGTCGTCGACCCGCGGTCGTACATGACCTACCAGCCGTTCCTCCCGGAGGCGGCCGCGGGCAGCCTGGAGCCGCGCCACGTCGTCGTGCCGCTCCGCCGGGTGCTCGACAAGTGCGAGGTCCTCACCGGGCGGGTGGAGTCGGTCGACCACAGCCGCAAGGTCGCGAGGATCGTGCCGACCCGCGGCGCGGCGTACGACCTGACGTACGAGGTCATCGTGCTCGCGCCGGGATCGGTCGCGCGCACCCTTCCGATCCCCGGCCTCGCCGAGCAGGGCATCGGCTTCAAGCAGGTCGAGGAGGCCATCGCGCTGCGCAACCAGGTCCTCGAGAAGCTCGACATCGCCTCCAGCGTGACCGACCACGCCGCCCGCCGGGCCCTGCTCACCTTCGTCTTCGTCGGCGGCGGATACGCCGGCATCGAAGCACTCGCCGAGCTCGAGGACATGACCATGTACGCGACGCGCTACTACCCCACCTTGTCCAAGACGGACATCCGCTTCGTCCTCGTCGAGGCGACCGAACGGATCCTGCCCGAGGTCGGGGAGGACCTGGGCCGCTACACGGTGGAGCAGCTGCGGCAGCGCCGCATCGACGTGCGCCTCGACACCCGGCTCGAGTCGTGCGTGGACGGGCACATCGTGCTCTCGGACGGTGAGGAGTTCGACGCCGAGACGCTGGTGTGGACGGCGGGCGTGAAGGCAAACCCGATGCTCACGCGGACGGACCTCCCGCTCGACGACAAGGGCCGGCTGCGGTGCCGGGCCGACCTGCGCGTCGACAGCGTCGACGACGCCTGGTCCGCAGGCGACTGCGCGGGGGTGCCCGACCTCACCGCTGCTCCAGGTGCCACCACAAGCCCCAGCGCCCAGCACGCCGTACGCCAGGCCAAGACCCTGGGTGACAACATCGCCCTCGTCCTCAACGGACGCAGCCCGCGGGCGTACGCCCACAAGCACGTCGGCTCGGTGGCGTCCCTCGGCGTCTACAAGGGCGTCGCCCAGGTCTACGGCATCAAGCTGCGCGGGTTCCCGGCCTGGTTCATGCACCGCACCTACCACGTCAGTCGGGTTCCCACCTTCAACCGCAAGGTGCGCGTCGTCCTCGACTGGACCCTGTCCTTGTTCTTCCCGCGCGAGGTCGTGTCCCTCGGGTCGCTGCAGCACCCGCGCGACGAGTTCAGCGAGGCGACCCGATGAGCGTGGCGAGCCGACTGTCGCGGATGCTCACGCTGGTGCTCGGCGCCACCCCGCGGCTGCGGCTGCGGGCATGGGACGGCTCGGAGAGCGGCCCGGCCGACGCCCCGTTGGTCGTCGTGCGCTCGCGTGACGCGCTGCGCTACCTGGCGCACGAGCCGAACGAGCTCGGGCTGGCCCGGGCGTACGTGAGCGGCCACCTCGACCTGGCGGGCGACGTCTACGCGGCGCTGTCGTCGCTGCCGCTCGACGCACCCACGCACGCGCCCCGGTTCACCGTCCGCAAGCGTGCCGAGCTGGCCGCGCTGGTCGGGCTGACCGGCGGCCTCGGGCGCGCGCCTGAGCCGCCGCCGGAGGAGGCCCGCATCGCCGGCGACCTGCACAGCAAGGCCCGCGACCGGTCGGCCGTCACCCACCACTACGACGTCGGCAACAACTTCTACCGGCTGGTGCTCGGCGACTCGATGGTCTACTCGTGCGCCTACTGGCGGCGGCCCGACGACCCCGGCTACAGCCTGGAGGACGCCCAGCGGGACAAGCTGGACCTCGTGTGCCGCAAGCTCGGTCTGCACGAGGGTGGTGAGGGCAAGCGGCTGCTCGACGTGGGCTGTGGCTGGGGCTCGATGCTGCTGCACGCCGCGTCGACGTACGGCGTGACCGGCGTCGGCATCACGCTGTCCGCCCCGCAGGCCGAGCTGGCTCGCAAGCGCGTTGCGGAGGCCGGCCTGGCCGACCGCGTGGACGTGCGGGTGCAGGACTACCGCGACCTGTCCGACGGACCGTTCGACGTCATCTCCAGCATCGGCATGGCCGAGCACGTGGGCGAGCAGGCCTACGCGGAGTACGCCAGCCGGCTGATGGACCTCCTGGAGCCGTCCGGCCGGCTGCTCAACCACCAGATCTCCCGGCGGCCCGGCCCCAGGCGGGAGGGCACCTCGTTCGTGGAGGCCTATGTCTTCCCGGATGGCGAGCTGCTGCCGCTCGCGACGACGGTGGGTGTCCTGGAGGAGGCCGGGTTCGAGGTCCGGGACGTCGAGTCGCTGCGGGAGCACTACGCCCTCACGTTGCGGCGCTGGGTCGCCAACCTCGAGCAGACCTGGGACCGGGCGGTCGAACTCACCTCCGAGGGCCGCGCCCGCGTCTGGCAGCTGTACATGGCGGGCTCGGCGCTGGCGTTCGAGGCCGGCCGGATCGGCGTGAACCAGGTGCTGGCGGTCCGGCCCGGACCGGGTGGGGCGAGCGGCCTGCCGCCGACCCGGGAGCTGTGGCTCGGGCGCGCCTGACCGGCCGTCGTCCACAGGTCCCGGGCCGCAGCGCCCGGGAAACGCGCTGGTGACCGCTACCCTCGGTCCGGAGCCCCTGTAGCCCAACTGGCCGAGGCGCCCGCCTTAAAAGCGGGGTCATGTGTGGGTTCGAGTCCCACCGGGGGCACGAAATGCCCCGTTCGGCGGGAACGTGCCCCAACGAACTGACGTTAAGGTGGCAGGCACACGACGTCGCGCACCTGCGCGCGCCTTTGGAGGGAAGCTCAATGGAGAGCCGTAACCCGGTCTTCAACCGATCCGACGCGTTCTCGCGCCGCGGCTACGCCACGTTCAACGAGGCGCCGCCGGTCACCGCCGGCCAGCTCGAGGAGATGTACAACGCCCCGGCCGCAACTGGGGTGCAGACCGGCCGCATGACGATGGACGACGTCGTCATCAAGACCGGCCTGATGTTCGCGGTGCTGGTGCCGCTGGCGGCCGTGAACTACGTCCTGCAGAACCCGCTGCTGACCTTCGGCGGCGCGATCGCCGGCCTGGTGGTGGGCCTCGTCATCTCGTTCAAGCAGTCCACCAATGCCGCGCTGATCCTGTCCTACGCCGGACTGGAGGGCCTGTTCGTCGGCGGCATCAGCGGAGTGTTCGACGATGCCTACCCCGGCATCGTCGCCCAGGCGGTCCTCGGGACGCTCGCGGTGTTCGCCGTCGCCCTCTTTGCCTACAAGAGCGGCCGCGTCCGGGCCACCCCGAAGTTCCAGCGCGGCGTGCTCATCGCGATGGGCGGCTACCTCGTCTTCTGCCTGATCAACCTCGGTGTGGTCCTCTTCACGGACAGCAACCTGCGGGGCGGCTGGCTCGGTGTCGCGATCGGCCTGTTCGCCATCACGCTGGCTGCGGCCATGCTGATCCTGGACTTCGACTTCGCCGAGCAGGGCGTGAAGAACGGCCTGCCCGAGCGCTACTCCTGGCTCGCGGCGTTCGGCCTGGTCGTCACGCTGGTCTGGCTCTACATCGAGTTTCTCCGGCTGATCGCGATCCTGCGGGGCAGCGACTGACCTGACGCACTGACGACGAGGGCCGTCGACCCGGGAGACCGGGCGGCGGCCCTCGTCGTGTCCGGCGGACCTTGCCGATCTTCCGTGGGCCGATCACTGTGGGACGACGGGACCACGGTGGTCACGAGGGAGGGCTCATGTCGGACACCTGGCGCAAGTACGTCGCCGAGCTCGTGGGGACGTTCGTCCTGGTCTTCATCGGCGTCGGCGCAGCGGTCTTCGGAATCGACGGGAGCGGAACCGTCGGAGTGGCGCTCGCGTTCGGGCTGACGCTGCTGGCGCTGGCCTACGCGATCGGGCCGGTGTCCGGGTGCCACGTGAACCCCGCCGTGACGCTCGGCGTGCTGCTGCGCGGGGGGATGACCCCGACCGAGGCGGTCGGCTACTGGATCGCGCAGTTCGCCGGTGGGATCGCCGGTGCCGCGCTGATCCAGCTGATGGTGAGCGCCGGGGACGTGACGGACCAGACCGGTGCGCTCGGCACGAACGACTGGGGAGATGCCATCAACGCCGGCGGCACCTTCCTGCTCGAGGTCGTCCTCACCTTCCTGCTGGTCCTCGTCGTCCTGCTGGTCACCGGCCGGGCGGCCGCTCCCGGTTTCGCCGGGCTGGCGATCGGCCTGACGCTCGTGGTCGTCCACCTGGTGGGCATCCCGCTGGACGGCACGTCGGTCAACCCGGCCCGCTCGCTGGGCCCCGCCGTGTTCGAAGGCGGCGACCCGTTGACCCACGTGTGGCTGTTCATCGTGGCCCCGCTGGTGGGTGGACTGGTCGCGGCACTCGCCTCGCCGTGGCTGATCCCCCGAGCGGCCCCCGAGGCGGCGGTGGCGGCGCCCGCCCTGGCGCCGGACCGCACCGGTGCAGATGTGCCCCAGCAGGCGACCTCGACCGAGAAGCCGTCGGGCGAGCGGACCTGAGAAGTCCGGTCAGCCGGTGACCCCGCTGACCCGCTCGATCTCGAAGCGCACCAGGACCCGCCGGTCCTGGTTCATCGCGCGCCGGTAGTCGTCCCAGTCCGGGTGCTCACCCGCCAGGCGCCGGTAGTAGTCCACGAGGAGCTCGACGGCCTCCGGCCGGTCCACGATCTCGGCGGTGCCCTCGACCTGGACCCAGGCGCCGTAGAACCGGTCGCTCATCACGCACAGCGAGATGCGCGGGTCGCGGCGGAGGTTTCGGGCCTTGGCCGTGGTCTCCGGCGTGGAGATGATGACCCTGCCCTCGCCGTCGACCCCCGCCGACACGGGTGCGAGATGTGGGCGTCCGTCACTGCGGAACGTCGCGAGCACCGCGCGGTGGTTCTCGCGCAGGAAGTCCCGCGCGAACTCGGGTGTCACCCGGGAGGGGTCAGGCGTGCCGGCGGGCGCCGCGCCGCTTGTCGTGCTCGTGCACGATCGCGGAGGCGTGGCCGTGCGAGAGTCCGTGCTCGTCGCGCAGCCAGTTGACGCGTTCCTCGAAGCGGAGCAGACCCGGTCCGGCCTCGAGAGCCTCGAACCACTGGGCGAGGTCGCGACCGGTCGCCTGTGGCACCCGGTCGAGCAGCTGCTGGTGCGTTGCCTCGGAGTGGTTCAGGGACATCGGGCGCCTCCCAGTGCCGATCAGCGATCCATGGGGCCGAGACTGCCGCACATCCGGGGCCGTTCACAACCCCTCCGCGGAGTTCGGCCGTCCCGTCCTACCCGATAGGTTACGACCGTGTCGCAGCGGCCGTCCGGGGACCCATGGGGAAGCCTGGCGCTCGAGCTCCAGGCCGACGTACGCCGGGTGTCCGACCGCCTGCGCAACCTCTCCCAGACCCGGCTGGGCGGGCCGGCGGCGCCGCCCGAGCCGGGGGGCCTGCCGTACAGCTCCCGGGCGCAGGCCGCCCGCGACGTCGCGCAGGCGCTGGCCGACACCGCCGCAGCCCTGGAGGCCGCCGCCGACGGCGTGCCGGCCGAGCTCCGGGCGGTGCCGACCCTGTCGGACTTCGCCGCCGGGGACCAGGTCGCCGTGACCGGGCACGACCTGCTGGCCGCGATATGCCTGGTCGGGCCCGACGTCGAGGTCCGACTCGGCGAGTCCGACCGAGGCCCGGCCGAGCGCGGCGTCGACCGTGCCGCCCGGATGCTCGCCGACCTGCGCCGCCGCCTCTGACCCCCGCCTGACCCACGCAGTGGGTCGGTCGGTCAGCTGAGCCGCTGGAGGACCAGGGCCATGCCCTGGCCGCCGCCCACGCACATGGTCTCGAGGCCGAACTCCTTGTCGCGGGTCTGCAGGCCGTTGAGCAGCGTGGTGGTGATGCGGGCGCCGGTCGACCCGAAGGGGTGGCCGAGCGCAATGGCGCCGCCGTGCACGTTGAGGCGCTCGATGTCGATGCCCAGCTCGCGGTAGGACGGGATGACCTGCGCCGCGAACGCCTCGTTGATCTCGACCAGGTCCATGTCGTCGATCGTCATGCCGGCCAGGGCGAGCGCCCGCCGGGACGCCTCGACCGGGCCCAGGCCCATGATCTCGGGCGACAGGCCGGACACCCCGGTGGCGACGATGCGGGCCAGCGGCGTGATGCCGAGATCGGCCGCGCGGGTGTCGGACATGATCACGACCGCCGCCGCCCCGTCGTTGAGCGGGCAACAGTTGCCGGCGGTGACGGTCCCCTGCTCGCGGAACACCGGTTGCAGGCCCGACACGCCCTCCATCGTCACGCCCGGCCGGGGACCGTCGTCGCGGGACACGACCGTGCCGTCCGGTGTGGTCACCGGGACGATCTCGCGGTCGAAGAAGCCGTCTGCGATCGCCTTCTCGGCGAGGTTCTGCGACCGGACCCCGAACTCGTCCTGCTCGGCCCGGGTGATGCCCATCGAGGTGGCGAGGTTCTCGGCGGTCTGCCCCATCGAGATGTAGACGTCCGGGAGCAGGCCGTCCTCGCGCGGGTCGTGCCACGTCTCGTTCGACGTCGCGGTCGACTCTGTCCGCGCCCGGGCCTCGTCGAAGAGCGGGTTGAGGAACTCCTCCCGGCCACCGCCCGCCCCGGTGAAGGCGGGGTAGCGCGACACGCACTCGACACCGGCCGAGACGAAGGCGTGCCCCTCGCCGGACCTGATGGCGTGGAAGGCCATCCGCGAGGTCTGCACGGACGAGGCGCAGAACCGGTTGACCGTCGTCCCCGGCAGGCTGTCGTAGCCGAGCTGGACCGCCACTCGCCGGGCCATGTTCACGCCCTGCTCGCCGTCCGGCTCCGCGCAGCCGAGCATCAGGTCGTCCAGCACGGCCGGGTCCAGAGCCGGGACCTGGTCCAGCGCGGCCGCGATGATCGTGGTGGCAAGGTCGTCCGGCCGGACGTCCTTCAGGGAGCCCTTGAAGGCCCGGCCGATCGGGCTGCGCGCGGTCGCGACGATGACTGCCTCGGGCACGGGGACCTCCAGGGGATGTCTGAACAGAACCTACTCGCCGGTAACAACTGTCCACGCTAGCGCAGCGGGGACTCCTCCTCCGCAGTGGCCTGCACCTCGCGGCTGCTGCGGCCGGGGCGGTGGCGCAGCAGCGCCCACCGGCCGCGCGGCCCCCGCTCGCGCCCGCCCACCTGGGCTCCGGCGACCTCGGTGCCGGGCTCGTCCGCCGCCTCGACGGCGGCCAGGGCGATCGGACGCACACCCTCGCCGCGGGAGAGGTCCGGCACTTTCTCGACCTCGCCGCCGAACCAGACGCCGAGCGCGGCGCAGACCGACGGCAGCAGGGCGGCCGCTGCGCTGGCGTAGCCGGCGACCGACGGGTGGAAGCGGTCGGGGCCGAACATCTCCTTCGGCGACGCCGCGAACTCGGGGCCGAGGATGTCGCCGAGCGAGACCGTCCGCCCCCCCGCCTCGACCACCACGATGGTCTGGGCCGCCGCGAGCTGGCGGCTCGACCGCCGGGCGATGTAGCGCAGCGGCTGAGGCACCGGCTCGACGGTGCCCAGGTCCGGGCACGTGCCGACGACCACCTCGGCGCCGAGGTCGCGCACCCGCCGGACCACGTGGTCGAGGTGGCGCACCGCGGTCGGTGGCTTCACCCGGTGCGTGACGTCGTTCGCGCCGATCATGATGACGACCGCGTTCGGCCGGCAGTCCTCGATCGCGTCGACCTGCTGGACGAGGTCGCTGCTGCGGGCACCGACGACCGCGGGGTTGACCAGCCGGACCGGGCGGTCGGCGCACTCCGACAGCCCGGCGGCGAGCATCGCACCGGGCGTCTGGTGCGGGTGGTCGACGCCGAGCCCGGCGGCGCTCGAGTCGCCCAGCAGCGCGAGCGTCAGCGGCTCGCCGTCGTGGTGCGCGCCGTACACGCCGTCGGCGTCCGGCGGCTCACCCGTCGGCTCCCCGATCGTGCGGCGGGCCAGTGCCGCCTCGGCGCGGACCAGCCCGAAGGCCGCAGCGGACAATGCACCGAGCCCGCCCCCGCCGTACGCCGCCGCCATCGCGATCCGCCGCGCCACGCGAGCCTTGATCATCCCACCCGCGCCCTCTCCCGGAGGAAGCCACGCACCGCCTCGCGAGCCCCCTCCCGGATCTCCGGGCCGTGGGTGAAGGCCGCCACCTGGTACTCGAGCTCGGCGAGCACATGCGCCGTCTCCTTGGCCATCGCGACGTCCGTGCAGAACGCCGGGACCGGCCAGGTCATGCGCGAGCGCATGTTCCAGATCGAGTCGCCGGTGATGAGCACGCCCGAGGCCTGGTGCAGCAGGGCGACGTGACCGGGGGAGTGGCCGGGTGTGTGCACGACCCGCAGCCCGCCCCCGACGTCGAGCACCTGGCCGTCGACCAGCTCGTCCTCGACCGGGGTGGGCGCGGACCCGCGGTTGCGCCGGAGCAGACGACCGCCGAGGGTCGACCGGTCGAGCACCGGCCCCTTGCCCTCGCGGACGTACGCCGCATCGCGCTCGTGCACGGCGACCGTCGCGCCGGTGCGGCCGCGCATGGTGGCCAGGCCACCGACGTGGTCGGGGTGCGCGTGGGTGACGAGGAGCCGGGTCACGTCGGACGGGGCGACTCCGATGTGCTCCAGCCCGGCCAGGATCCGTCGCGGGGCGCGCTTCGTCCCGGCGTCGACGAGGGTGACCTGACCGTCGTCGTCGACGAACGCGAACGAGCTCACCAGGTCGGCCGGCGCGGTCGGGATGCGCCAGACGCCAGGGGCGAGCTGCACGGCAGGGCTGCTGGCCACGCATGCAACCTAGCGGACCGGATCGGGCGTCACCGCGTCACAGCAGGGGCTCTAGGCTTCGCGCCATGCACTACTACGAGTCGGTCGTCGACCTCGTCGGCAACACCCCACTGGTCAAGCTCGGCTCCGTCGCCGAGGACGTCCCGGCGCTGGTGCTCGCGAAGGTCGAGTACTTCAACCCCGGCGGGTCCGTGAAGGACCGCATCGCCCTGCGCATGGTGGAGGCGGCCGAGCGCTCGGGTGAGCTCGAGCCCGGCGGCACCATCGTCGAGCCGACCTCCGGCAACACCGGAGTCGGCCTGGCGCTGGTCGCCCAGCGGCGGGGTTACCAGTGCGTGTTCGTGCTCCCGGACAAGGTCTCCCAGGACAAGATCAACGTCCTGAAGGCGTACGGCGCGGCCGTCGAGGTCTGCCCGACCGCGGTCGCCCCCGAGGATCCACGGTCCTACTACTCGGTCAGTGACCGGCTGGTCCGGGAGATCGACGGCGCCTGGAAACCGGACCAGTACTCCAACCCGGCCAACCCGCAGTCGCACTACGAGACCACAGGTCCGGAGATCTGGGAACAGACCGAGGGCCGGGTCACCCACTTCGTCGCCGGTGTCGGGACGGGCGGGACGATCAGCGGAACCGGCCGGTACCTCAAGGAGGTCAGCAAGGGTGGCGTGCGGGTGATCGGCGCCGATCCCGAGGGCTCGGTCTACTCGGGGGGGACCGGCCGGCCTTACCTCGTCGAGGGTGTCGGCGAGGACTTCTGGCCGGAGGCATACGACCGCGGCGTCGCCGACGAGATCGTGGCCGTCTCCGACCGCGACTCGTTCGTGATGACCCGCCGTCTCGCCCGCGAGGAGGGCCTGCTCGTCGGCGGGTCCTGCGGCATGGCGGTCGTGGCCGGGCTCCGGGTCGCCGAGCGCCTGACGCCGGACGACGTGATGGTCGTGCTGCTGCCCGACAGCGGCCGCGGGTACCTGGGCAAGATCTTCAACGACGATTGGATGGCCGACTACGGCTTCCTGGACAACTCGGGCGGCGGGGTCACCGTCGGGGAGGTCCTGGCGAAGAAGGGCGCGGACGTTCCGGCGCTCGTGCACGTCCATCCGTACGAGACGGTCCGCGAGGCCATCGACATCATGCGGGAGTACGGCGTGTCGCAGATGCCCGTCGTCAAGGCCGAGCCACCGGTGACCGCGGGTGAGGTGGTCGGGTCGGTGGCCGAGAAGGACCTGCTGGACCTGCTGTTCAGCGGTCAGGCGCACCTCGCCGACCCGCTCGAGCGGCACCTGTCGGCGCCGCTGCCGATCGTCGGCGCCGGCGAGCCGGTCGCGGCCGCGACGGCCGCGCTGGAGAAGTCCGACGCGTTGCTGGTGCACGAGGACGGCAAGCCGGCCGGTGTCCTGACCCGGCAGGACCTGCTGGGCTTCCTGGCCGGCGCGTAGCGGCCTATGGTTTCCCGACCGAGCCTCGGGTAGGACGGGACCGGCGCCTGGCACCGGCCGGGCAATCCCTTCATCAGATGGAGGAACCGCATGCTCGATGACGACATGACCACGACCCCCGACGAGCACGGCCCGGCCGACGGCGGTGCCGGCACCGGCCACGACGGCGGCGCCGATGGTGGCGCGGACGGCGGTGCCGATGGTGGCGCCGATGGCGGTGCCGATGGTGGCGCGGACGGTGGCGCTGATGGCGGCGCCGACGGTGGCGCGGACGGCGGCGCGGACGGCGGCGCCGATGGTGGCGCGGACGGCGGCGCCGATGGTGGCGCGGACGGCGGTGCCGATGGTGGCGCGGACGGCGGTGCCGATGGTGGCGCCGACAGCGGCGCCTGAGGTTCTGCGCTGAGCGAGCACGACGTGCGGGGCGGGACGCAAGACACGACCTCGCGTCCCGCCCTGCGTCGCTGCGTCCACGTCCACCCCGACGACTTCGCCCGCCACACGTGGTCCCGCGCTCCGTTGCTCTCGACGCGAGAGCAGCTCGCGACCGGCCGGAGTGCCGACGGGTTCGACGACCTGTTCTCCCTCGGTGCGGTCGACGAGCTGCTCTCGCGGCGCGGGCTGCGCACGCCGTTCATCCGGATGGCGAAGGGCGGCAGTGTGGTTCCGGCGACCCGGTACACCCGCTCGGGGGGAACCGGTGCCCAGGTCGCTGACCAGGTGGCCGACGACAGGGTGCTCGACCTGTTCGTCGACGGTCACACGATCGTCCTGCAGGGGCTGCACCGGGTGTGGCCGCCGCTGATCGACTTCGCCGGCGCGCTGGGCGCCGACCTGGGCCACCCGGTCCAGGTCAACGCGTACGTCACGCCGAGCTCGTCGCAGGGCTTCTCCGCCCACTACGACGTGCACGACGTGTTCGTGCTGCAGGTCTCCGGCGAGAAGCAATGGCGCATCCACGAGCCGGTGCACGTCGCGCCGCTGCGCGACCAGCCGTGGGACGAGCGACGTACCGAGGTGGCGGCGCGTGCCCAGGAGGGGCCGCTCATCGACGCGGTTCTTCGTCCGGGCGACGCCCTGTACCTGCCGCGCGGCTACCTGCACGCGGCCGAGGCGCTCGGTGGCGTCTCCTGCCATCTCACGGTCGGCGTGCACCCGGTCACCCGGCACGCCGTCCTCGAGTCGCTGCTCGCGATCGTCGCCGATGACCCGGAGCTGCGAGCGTCCCTGCCGCTGGGCGTTGACGTGGCGGACCCGGCCGACATCGAGGCCGACCTGCGCGCGACCGTCGACGCGCTGGCTGCTCGACTGCGCTCGGTGTCCGCCGCGGACGTTGCCGAGCGGCTCGCGAGCCGGCTGGTCGGCAGCAACCGACCGGCCCCGGTCCCACCCCTGGCCCAGGCGGCGGCGCTCGACGCCTTGACGCCCGACTCGGTGCTCGCCGTCCGGCCCTTCCTCCGCCACGTCGCGTCGGTCCACGGCGCCGAGCTGCGCGTGCGGCTCTCCGACCGCACGGTGCAGGTGCCCGCAGCTTCGGCCAAGGCGGTTCGCGCGCTTCTCGACGGTCAGCGGCTGCGCGTGGCCGACCTGCCCGGTCTCGACGTGGCCGACGCCATGGCGCTGGCCCGCCTGTTGGTGCGGGAGGCCGTCGTCGTGGTCGAGCCCACGTCGTGACCCAGCCGCTCCCGGCGCAGCGCTGCGCCGTCGCCGCTCTGCGCCGCGGCGACCCGATGACCGGCACCGCCGCACCGGCTGCCGGCTTCCTGCTGATCGAGCAGCCGGGCGGGTGGGGACGGCAGGCGCTGACCAGCTCGCGACTGGACCCGGCGGTGGGCCGAGCCGTGTCGGACCGGGCGATCGCCCGAGGACTGCGGGTACTGCTCATCCGGCGGCCGGGCCGGCACGCGGCCCCGGTGCGGCGGCGATGGGCCGTCGTCAGCTCACGACCGGGCCGGGAGCAGGCGTGGTGGGGCGACTTCGGCACCGACCAGGAGCTGCTCGCACTGCCGTTGGACGGCAGCGCCGGCCTCGCGACGTACGATCCCTTCTTCCTGGTCTGCACCCACGGCCGCCACGACACCTGCTGCGCCGTCGAGGGACGGCCGGTCGCCGCGGCACTGCACCGGCTGCGACCCGGCGCCGTGTGGGAGTGCTCGCACGTCGGTGGCGACCGGTTCGCCGCCAACGTCCTCGCGATGCCGCACGGCCTCTACTACGGCAGGGTGACGCCCGCGGCAGCCGACCAGCTCGTCGCAGCCCACGAGCGCGGCGAAGTGCTTCCCGACCTGCTGCGCGGACGGTCGACGACGGTCCCGGCGGCGCAGGCCGCGCTGGCCCACCTACGGCAGACGCTCGGCGAGCTTCGCGTCGACGGGCTCGCGCCGGCGGGCACGATCCATCTCGGCGACGGTCGGTGGCAGGTGCGGGTCCGTCACCAGACCACCAACCTCGTCGTCACCGTCCAGGCCGGTGCCGGGCCTGACGCAGGGCTGCTCACCTGTCACGCCCGCCACGCGGCGCACCCTCCGGCGTTCGAGGTCGTCGACGTCACCGAGGTCGGCTGAGCAACAGCGAGAGGCCGGTCGCGTGCGATCCCAGCCCTGCCGTCGCGGCCGCCTCGGCAGCGGCCGGCACCGGCGCGGGCAGCGGGGCGCAGGTCACGTCCGCCTGGTTCCCGGGCAGCCGGTCCGGCAACGAGCCGTCCCGCAGGTAGGCGAAGATCCGGCCGTCGACGCACTCGTTGCCGGCCAGCGAGTTGGCGTGCGTGGTGCCGCCCTCGACCGCGACGAGCACCGAGTCAGGGAAGCGGCTGCGGACCTCCAGGCTGCCCGCGAACGGCGTGGCCGCGTCCAGGGTCTCGCTGACCAGGAGCAGGGGCGGGGCCTCGCTTCCGTCAACGTCGACCGGCTGGCCAGCAGGAGCGGCCCAGAACGCACACGGCGCGTTGAACCAGGCGTTCGGCCAGGTGAGGAACGGCGCGTCCTCGGCGACGTCGGAGTTGTCGGCGTGCCAGAAGTCCCAGTCGCGCGGCCATGGCGCGTCGGTGCACTCGGTGGCGAGGTACATCGCGTAGCCGTTGTCATCGCCGGGGCCCATGAACGCCTCGTACCACCCAGTGAGGATGGTCGGGTCTGCATCGTTCACCAGATCGGAGAGCCCCTGGGCGATGTCCGGCCACAGTGCCTGGACGTAGCCGGCGACGAGCACGGCGTCGCTGAGCTCGGACGGGCCGAGCCTGCCCAGCGGCTGTGCGGACAGCTCAGCCCGGGCGTCGTAGTAGGCCTGCTCGACCTCGGCCGCGGTGTCACCCAGGTGGTAGGTGCTGTCGTAGCCGGCCACCCAGGCGAAGAACAGGCCGATGACGGTCTCGAACGCGTAGTCCTGGCTGATGTTCGCGTCGTACCAGACGTTGCGTGGGTCGACGTTGGCGTCGAGCACCATCCGCCGGACCTGGTCGGGGAACAGCGTGGCGTACACCTGGGCGAGGTAGGTGCCGTAGGAGAAGCCGTAGAAGTTCAGCTGCTCCTGGCCCAAGGCTCGGCGGATCGCGTCCATGTCGTGGACGTTGTCGACGGTCTTCAGATGGTTGAGGAGCCCGACCCCGTTCGACCGGCAGGCCTGGACGTAGTCCTGGACGCGGTCCAACCACTCGTGCTCGGTGCCCGTGGCGATGTCGTAGTCCGGCCTCGGGCCGACGAAGTAGTCCGGGATGCACCTTACCTGCGGACTGCTCGACCCGACGCCGCGCGGGTCGAAGCCGATCCAGTCGTACGCTGCGCGGACGTCGTCCGGGACGAGGTAGCCGAGGAACGACAGCGCGAGCCCGGAGCCGCCAGGCCCGCCGGGGTTGACCAGCATGATGCCCTGGTAGTCCTCGGGCGGGGCCGTGTGCTCCAACCGGGACAGCGCCAGCGTGATCCGCTGCCCGTGCTGCCGCGTCGCGTCGAGGGGCACCGACAGGGTGCCGCACTCGATGCCCAGCTCGGTCAGGAACATGTCGTCGCAGGTGTGCCAGGCAACCGAACCGGGTTTTGTCGTCGCTTTCGCGCTGGCGGACTCTGCGGGTGCTACGACGGCGGTCACCGACGCGGCGGCCAGGCCACCGGCGGCGAGAAGCGTGACGATGCGTCTCACGGGCGATCCCTCCCTCGTGCGGCGACGCGTCGCCGCGGGCCCCCCGTCGGTCGCCCCGATGGTGGCCGGTGAGGCCTACCCGTTCATACTCCCCGCGCGGCCGGTCGACAAGATCCCTCCTGCGAGGAACCCCTTCATTCACAAGGGTTTCCGGCACTCCGGTACATCTCGGTCGTGCCATCGGCACCCACGGTCGAGCGTCGGTGACCGGCTGTCGTCGCGTGGTCAGGCGTCGGGGAGCTCGACCCGGGTCGGCGCATTCTGCCCGTGCGCACCCGTGTCGTACGCCACCTGGCAGAAGCCGTGGTTGCAGTACCCGCCGGGGTTCTTCGCCAGGTAGCCCTGGTGGTAGTCCTCGGCGTAGTAGAACTCGCCCGCCTCGGCCGCCGGCCGGATCTCGGTGGAGATCTCGCCGTAGCCGGCCTCCTTCAGCGCCTGCTGGTAGCGGGCCCGCGACTCCTCCGCGCCGGCGAGCTGGGCGTCGGTGGTGGGGTAGATGGCCGAGCGGTACTGCGTGCCGATGTCGTTGCCCTGCCGGTTCGGCGTGGTCGGGTCGTGGTTCTCCCAGAACTCCTTGAGCAGCACCTCGAGGTCCACCTTCGCCGGGTCGTAGACCACCTGCACCGCCTCTGTGTGGCCGGTGCGCGAGGTGCAGGTCTCCTCGTACGTCGGGTTGGGCGTGAAGCCCCCCTGGTAGCCGACCGCGGTCGAGTGGACTCCCGGGATCTGCCAGAAGATGCGCTCGGCGCCCCAGAAGCACCCCATCGCGAAGTAGATGACCTGGTGGCCCTCGGGCCACGGGCCGGTCAGAGGCGTCCCGAGCACGACGTGCCGGTCCGCCACAGGCATCCGCTGGTCGCGGCCCGGCAGGGCCTCGTCCGCGGACACCATCGTCGTCTTCCTGCTGCCGAAGATCATGCGGTTACCTCCGCTCCTGCCAACTCCGTCGCGGCCCGCGGTGTTCCGTTTCAGCCGCGCAGCAGCGGGCGGGTCAGGCAGGTCGGGCCGCCATCGCCCTTGTTGATCTCCGCGGCGACGTACGTGTGCACCTCGACGCCCGCGCGCTCCAGCGTGGCGCGCGTCCGCGGCGCGCTGTCCGCCATCACCACGACCCCGGGGCGCACCGCGAGCACGTTGCAGCCCTGGTCGTCGAGCTCGTCGGGGTCGGCCGGCACGGTCCGGACGTCGCGCTCGGCCAGCATCTCGAGCAGCGGCACCGGGGCCAGCGGCTCGAAGACCACGGCCAGGTCGGGCGCCACCGGTGACACGACGCTCATCAGGTGCATGACGTGCGCCGCCCCGCGATGGTGGGGGAGGTCGGCGCGCTCGACCGTCACGCCTTCGCGGCCGAGGATCTCGGCGAGCTGGGCGTGCGCGGCGGCGTTCGTGCGGTAGCCGCGCCCCACGGCCAGCGTCGTGTCGTCGAGCCAGCACATGTCGCCGCCGTCGGCCGTCGCCTCGCCGGTGAGCCGACCGACCACGGGCACTCCCGCCTTCTCCACCTCGGCGGCCAGGAACGCCGGCTCCGCGCGGCGCGCGGGCTTGCGCATCTGCAGCTCGACCGCGCCGCTTCCGGTGACGAAGACCGGGTCGTAGGCGAAGCACGCGTCCACCAGTCCCTCCGGCGCTTCGGCGACGACAACCTGGACGCCGAGCCTGTCGACGAGCGCGACGAACCCCTCGTGCTCGCGCAGCAAGGCCTCGGCGTCCGGTACACGCCAACCGGCTCCGACGAAGTCACCCGTGGTCGACGGCCGGACGACGAGCACGCGCCTCAGGTCGGCCGACATCGAGCGGACGCCGAATGCTGTGGCCAGGATCATGCGCCCGCTCGTGCCAGCCGCGCGGCTGGGCTGGCCGGCCACTCCTCGGCGAGCATCGCGTAGTCGAGCTCGTCGCACCACTCGCCCTTGACCCACTCGTTCTGCATCAGGTGGGCCTCGCGGCGCATGCCCAACCGCTCCAGCACCGCCCACGACGCGACGTTGCGGGCGTCGCACCGACCGATGATGCGGTGCAGCCCGGCCTCCTCGAAGCCTGAGCGCAGCATCTCCGCGGCCATCTCCGTCGCGTAGCCGTGGCCCTGGAACGCCGGCTTGAGGACGAAGCCCACCTCACCGGTCCCGTGCCGCTCGCTGACCCACAGCAGCACCGCGTCGCCGATGACCTCGCCGGTCTCGCGCCGCACGGCCACCGGATTCAGACCGTCGCCCTCCTGGCGCAGCGCGGTCCGCTTGAGCTTCTGCTCCAGCGCGGCGCGCAGCTCGTCCTCGGTCTGCACGTCCCAGTAGAGGTAACGCACCACGTCCTCGCGGGTGTGCATCTCACGCATGTCGGCCAGGTTGGCCGGCTGGTACGGCAGCAGGTCGAGGCGGGGGGTGCGCAGCGGGTACGTGGGTTCCAGCACGCCGCCGAACTTATCCGTCGCGGTCCGCGAGACGCTCTCCGTTTACCCTCGGCGCATGCAGTTCGAGACCCTCGCCATCCACGCCGGCCAGGAGCCGGACACGGCCACGGGCGCCGTCGTCCCTCCGATCTACCAGGTATCGACCTACAAGCAGGACGGAGTGGGGGGCCTGCGCGGCGGCTACGAGTACAGCCGCAGCGCGAACCCGACCCGCACCGCGCTCGAGGAGTGCCTCGCGGCGGTCGAGGGCGGCCGCCGAGGTCTGGCGTTCGCCTCCGGCCTGGCGGCGGAGGACACGCTGCTCCGGACGACCTGCTCGCCGGGCGACCACGTGGTGATCCCCGGCGACGCGTACGGCGGGACGTACCGCCTATTCGCGAAGGTGCTTCAGCGCTGGGGCCTGAACCACACGCCGGCGGCCGGCAACGACGTCGATGCCTTCCGCGCCGCGCTGCGCCCAGGCGTCACCAAGGTCGTCTGGATGGAGACGCCCACCAACCCACTGCTCGGCATCGCCGACATCGCGGCCGTCGCGGAGCTGGCCCACGACGCGGGCGCCCTGCTCGTCGTCGACAACACGTTCGCCTCGCCGTACCTCCAACAGCCGCTCGCCCTCGGCGCCGACGCGGTGGTGCACTCCACGACGAAGTACATGGGCGGGCACTCCGACGTCGTCGGGGGCGCTCTCGTGCTCGCCGACGAAGAGCTCGGCGAGCAGGTCGCCTACCACCAGAACGCGATGGGCGCGGTGGCCGGGCCGTTCGACGCGTGGTTGGTGCTGCGTGGCATCAAGACCCTCGGTGTCCGCATGGACCGGCACTGCGCCAACGCGGAGCGCATCGTCGACGTGCTCACGTCGCACCCGAAGGTCACCGAGGTGTTCTACCCGGGCCTGCCCGAGCACCCGGGCCACGAGGTCGCCGCCAAGCAGATGAAGGCATTCGGCGGCATGGTCTCGTTCCGGGTGAGCGGGGGCGAGGACGAGGCCGTCGCCATCTGCAACCGGGCCGAGGTCTTCACCCTCGGCGAGTCGCTCGGTGGGGTGGAGTCGCTGATCGAGCACCCCGGCCGGATGACGCATGCGTCCGCGGCCGGCTCCCCGCTGGAGGTACCGGGGGACCTGGTCCGGCTCTCGGTCGGCATCGAGGCGGTCGACGACCTGGTCGAGGACCTGACCCGGGCGCTCGGCTAGGTGGATCCCTCCCGCCTCGTCTGCGTCGACGTCGGGTCGACGTTCACGAAGGCGGCGCTGGTCGAGCTGGGGTCCGGCCAGCTGCTCGGCACCGCTGCGCACCGCACGACCATCGACACCGACGTGATGGACGGCTACGACGCCTGCCGAGCCGCGCTGGGCGTCGGCGACGACGTGCCGGCGCTGGCCTGCTCCAGTGCGGGCGGCGGCCTTCGGCTCGCGGTGGTCGGCTACGAGCGCGACGTGACCGCGGAGGCCGGCTACCGGGTCGGGCTGTCGGCCGGTGCGCGCGTCGTGCACGTCGCCTCCGGGCCGATGTCGAAACCGGCTCTCGCAGCCTTGGGTGACGCACGCCCCGACGTGGTGCTCCTGGTGGGCGGCACCGACGGCGGCAACTCGGAGGTCCTGAGCCACAACGCCGAGGTGATCGCCGCGCACCACCTCGAGATCCCGGTGGTGGTGGCGGGCAACGTCGAGGCCCGCGACGACGTGGTGGCCTGCCTGACCGCGGCCGGCGTGCCGGCGCTGCCCGCCGCGAACGTGCTGCCCGAGATCGGCCGGCTGGACCCGCGTCCGGCCCGCGAGGCGATCCGGGAGGTCTTCATCC
The DNA here is from genome assembly GCA_036375795.1 of Actinomycetes bacterium. Taxonomy (GTDB): domain Bacteria; phylum Actinomycetota; class Actinomycetes; order JACCUZ01; family JACCUZ01; genus DASVBQ01. The sequence continues at coordinate 2,483 of DASVBQ010000206.1, read as the reverse complement.
GCCACGTGATCGGCGGCAAGGGGCTGTCGCGCCGGGCCGACTTCCCGGCGATGGTCCGCGCTGCCACTCCGGACGCCGTGCTGGCCGGCGTCGAGCTGCTCGCCGACGGCGCCGAGGGCGTCGCCGGCGCCGGTGACGTGCTCGTGGTCGACGTGGGCGGCGCGACGACCGACGTCTACTCGGTCGTGACTCCGCAGGGCGAGGACGCGGTGCTGCGCAAGGAGGTCGTCGAGGTGCTCTGGCGCAGCCGCACCGTCGAGGGCGACCTCGGCATGCGCTGGAACGCGGTCGGCATCGTCGACGCGGCGAGGACGGAGCGGCTGCTCGCCGCCGGCGAGGAGGACCGGCTGCGTCCGGCCGCCGAGCAGCGGGTCGCGGACCCGTCGTACCTCCCGGCAGACGACGACGACCGCGCCCTCGACGGGCGCCTCGCCGAGCTGGCCGTCACGGTCGCGCTCCGACGACACGGCCGCGGGGGCAAGGACCTCCGCGAGGTCCATCTCGTCGTGGGGTCCGGGGGAGTGCTGCGGCACGGCGGCGTCGAGCTGCGGGAGCGGGTGCTCGGGCCGGCGACGACGGACCTCGCGGGTGGCTGGCCCCTCCCGGAGAAGGCACGGACCGTGGTGGACGACGCGTACGTCCTCGCGGCCGCCGGGCTGCTGTCGCAGAAGTACCCCGAGACCGCGGCCCGGCTGCTGTCCGGCCGGCTCGCTGGTGACCGGCCGCTCTAGAAGGCGCAGACCTGGCGGAGGGCGTCCCTCGTCGCCTGCCCGACCGCGGGGGTGACGGCAAGTGGCTCGGTCCCGGGCTCGCCGACCCAGACCAGGAACTCGTACGGCTTCTTGATCTCCCCGATGGTGTGCCCGTCGCAGCGGGCGGCGAAGGCGAGCACCGGGATGTCGGCGCTCGGCCTCTCGGGCGTGAGCACGGCCAGGGGCTCGGACGCTGGCCGGGCCGTCTGGTCCGGCTCCAGGCCGTACATGATCGCGCCGGCCACCTGGCTGATCTCCCGTGGCCCGTCCGCTCGCAGCGTCGCGCGAAGCGTTCCGTGCAGGACGTCCCGGTCGGAGGAGCGCTCCAGGCGCCAGTCGTCGGCGAACCTCAGCTCCACGTCGCGGCCCGCCCGACGGACGGCGCAGGTGCGTTCGGCGATCCGGGTGAGCAGGCGGTCCGGGTCGGTCGCGCTCAGGGTGACGCCACGGGCCGTCGTCGAGGCGCCGACCGTCACGCGCAGCCGGACCCTGGCCGGACCGACGTCGGGTGGGCCGAGGTCGGGCCCGCAGCGGACGTCGCCGTAGGCCCACGGGAGGTTGACCACCAGACCGGCCCTGATCGGTGACTCCTTGGGCTGCGCCGGCGGCGAGGCGTACCCGTCGACGAGCACCCGCAGTCGTCTGACCACGACGTCCTGGAACCCGTCGTTGCGCAGCGCGATCTCGATCCGCTCCAGCACCTGGTCGCGGCGGAGCTGGACGACCTCGGCGCTCAGGTCGGGCGATGCTGCCTCGGGCCCGCGAGCGCCTTCGCCCGAGTCTCCGCAGCCGGCGACGGCCAGTGCCGTAACCAGCACCGCGCGCAACGCAAGCCCGCGACCGGTCACGGTGGGATCGTACGGGCGCCTACCCCACGCCGGAGGGACCCGCAGGCGCTGCCGTGGGCGTTCGGTGCCGGGTCTCCGTCGAGAACACCGCGGTCAGCAGAGCGGCGCCCATCACGCCGGCGGTGACGCCCCAGGCCGCGCCGAACGAGTAGGAGTCGGCAAGCCAGCCCGACAGCAGTGGCCCGATCACCGCGCCCAGGTCGGCGGCCATCTGGTAGGCGGCCACGACCGTGCCACCGCGTCCGGCGACGACGTCCCCCACGGCGGCGCTCGGCGCGACCGACAGGAACGCCGAGGCGACGCCGAAGACCGCCATCGCGACGACGTACACCCCGAGGGAGTTGTTCACGGCGAGCGCGCCGAGGCTGACCATCCCCAGCGCACCTCCCGCGACCATGCCGGGCCGCCGGCCCACCCGGTCGGTGAGCCCGCCCACGGCCAGCAGGGCACCGGCCTGGGTCGCGGCGGACACGAGGAGGCCGATGCCGGTCCAGGTGCCGGACGCGCCGATGCCCTCGGTGACGAAGAGCGGGATGAGGGAGCTGCGTACGCCGTACAAGGCCCAGCCGGTGCTCAGGCTCGCGGTGAGCGCGGCCCGGTAGCCGGACACGCGGACGGCCTGGGCCAGGGTCGTCTGGGCCGGTGCCGGACCGCTCACGTCACGCTCGTGCAGCGGCGTGCGGGTGAGGAAGAGCATGCCGATGCCGCCGGCCACCGCGAGCGTGACCGCGTAGACGAAGAACGGCGCCCGCAGCGAGATGTCGGTCAGCGGACCGCCGATCGCGGGCCCGGCGATTGCGCCGACCAGGAAGCCGGTCTGCCACATGCTCATGGCTCGGCCCCGCTGGTCGGCGTCGACCACCCGCAGCAGCAGCGAGATCGC
>DASVBQ010000204.1:0-10111 GCA_036375795.1 Actinomycetes bacterium | reverse complement strand
CCCCAGTCCCAGGCCCGGCCCTCCTTGTGCTCGCTGCGGGCGCCGACGTCGCACGCCCGGGTCACGCCCAGGTCGCGGCCGCCATACGCGCCGAGGAGCGCGCTGCGCAGGGCGGCGGTCCCCGGCTTCACGACCGGGTCGCAGGAGACCTGCGGAAGGTACGGCGCGAACCCCTCGACGACGGCCGGGGCGGCCTCCGGCGCGCTCGGGTTCTCCGCGGCCTGCGCGGCCGGCCCGCTGACGAGGACCCCTCCCGCCACGGCGGCTCCGACCGCCACACCGAGGATCCGCCGTCCCGACACCCGCCACTGCATGACCGCTGCTCCCACCCGCCGAGTCCCCTGTTCGCGTGATCATGGTCGACCGCCTCACGGGTCACCTGAACCCCTTTTGCCCCAAGACAGAGAAAATCTTGGCACTCGGCCGGTGCGTCGCTCTTGCGCCGCGGGGCGGGTTATGGTCCGCGCATGACGCAGGTCCACCGGCTGGGCGCCGTCGCCGACTTCCCTGACGGCGAGGCGGTGCCGGCGGAGGTGGCGGGGCGGCGCGTCGTGGTCGTGCGGACGGGGGCGTCGGTGTGTGTCGTCGCGGACCGGTGCCCCCACCTGGGGTTCCCGCTGTCCCACGGCCCCGGCGGACGGAGCTACACCGACGGCGTCATCCAGTGCCCCTGGCACAACTCCCGCTTCGACTTCTGCAGCGGGAAGAACCTGGACTGGGCGTCCGGCTTCGCCGGCCGGAAGGTGCCGACGTGGTCCCGGCGGCTGGTCGCGCTCGGCCGGACCCCGCGGCCGCTGACGACGTTCTCGGCGCGGGTCGAGGACGACGAGGTCCTCGTGGAGCTGCCTGAGCCCGGCGCCGGCTCAGCCCGGTGACGGAGCGTCCGGCAGGGCCTTCCAGTCGGCCCAGCTGATGTCGCGGGGGACGTACCGCGGCGACTCGAACGGCCAGGCTTCGTCGACCCACCGCGGGACGAGCGCGTCCAGCGCTCGCTCGACATCGCTGCCGACGAGTCGGTCGACGACCCACCAGGAGATCTCCGCGTCGGCGCCGGCCTTCTCCGCCGGGTCGATGTAGACGCAGCCCAGCAGCTCGGTCTCGCCCTCGTCGAACAGCGCGTAGTTGAAGGACTGGTGGGCCTCGATCTCGGCCTCGTGGCGGGCAAGGTCCTCACGGTCCTGCTCGGTGGTCATCGTCGGCGGCGGCCAGCCCCAGGCCTCTCCGTAGATCGACCACAGCCGTTGCTGCGAGCCCATCACCGCCGGCATGTCGAGGTCGACGTCGGTGGCACGGATCGGGCGGAGGTGGTGGCCGGTCGGGAGGTCGGCCCGGGTCGGGTGGGTGAAGTGGTCCGGCAGCCAGGTCATGATCGCGACGCTACCGGTCGCGATGCGGGGGCCGCGCCCGAGACCGTGGCAGGCTCGGGCACATGCCGCTGTTCACCGTCGACGAGGCCCGAGCCGAGCTGGAGGACCTGCTGCCGGTGCTCGATGAGGTGATCGCCCTGCGCGCGGACGCCGCCGAGCTGGCTGCCGCGACCGCTCCGGGCGGGACGTCGACCAGCCTGGGCGGGCTTCCCGAGCTCAAGGCTGCGCAGGCGCGACTCGACGAGCTGATGACCCGGGTGCAGGAGACGGGTGCCGAGCTCAAGGGTCTCGCGCCGCTGCTCGTGGACTTCCCGAGCGAGCTCGACGGCACCCCGGTGCTCCTGTGCTGGCTCGAGGGTGACCGTTCGCTCGCGTGGTACCACCGCACCGACCTCGGCTTCGCCGGCCGTCGGCCGCTGCCGTGACGGACGAGGAGCGGTACGAGGCGCTCAACGACGAGGTGCTCGCGCTCTACCGGGAGCAGCGGTACGCCGAGGCGCTCGCGCTCATCGAGGCGCGCGGCGCGCAGCTGCCGGGCTGGCGCAGCGACCTGGCGCACACCACCGCCTGCCTGCACGCCGCGGCCGGGGACGCACCGGCCGCCCTGGGAGATCTGGTCCGGGCCAGCCGCGAGGGTGCCTGGTGGCACCCGCGACTGCTGCTCGAGGACGACGACCTGGCGGGGCTGCACGAGCTGGCCGGCTTCGAGGACCTGGTCGCCGAGTCGGCCCGGCGCTGTGAGGCGGCGCAGTCCGACGCCACTCGTCGTCCTCCGGTGGTCGTCCGCCCGACGGGTCCGGCCCGAGCCGTCCTCGCGGTGCTTCACGGCGCCGGGCAGAGCGCGGCCAAGGCGGTGCCTGTCTGGTCAAGCGCCGTCGAGCAGGGGCTGGCCGTGGTCGGCGTGGAGTCCTCGTGGCTGAGCACGCCGACGTACCGCACCTGGCCGGACCAGCCTGCGGCGGCTCGGGACGTCGCGACGGCCCTGGAGTCGCTCCACCCGGACGAGCGAGCCCTGCCGGTCGTCGCGGCCGGTTTCTCCGCAGGAGCGCGCGCGGCGCTGCTCTGGGCCCTGCAGGGCGATCCGCAGCCGGTTGCGGCGGTCCTCGCGGTCGCCCCCGCGGTCACTGCGGAGCAGGTCCGGGAGCCGGCGCACCGCCCGCCCGGCGTCGTCGTCATCGGCGCCGAGGACGACCTGCTGGCCGACGCTCGCGAAGCCCTGCACGACCTGCCGGACGTCCGGCTCGAGGTCGTGGCAGGCCTCGGCCACGCGTACCCCGAGGACTTCCCGACCCGGCTCGGGGCAGCACTGCGCGTCCTGGTCCCCTGAACCTGCCCGTCAGCCGTACCGACGCGCCGGTGTGACTCATACACATGTCTAGGCTGCGGCAACCGACTCCAGCCAGCGCTCGGTGAACGCCGGTCCGTCGACCGCACTCACCACCCGGACAACCGGTGCGGTCTCGTCCGCTGCCATGACGAGGACGCCGTCGGTGACGGTGGGGCGCAGCCGCCGCTGCTCCGTGCGGACGCCGGGCCAACCCAGGGCGACCGCGCACGTCAGCGGGTCGTGCAGGAAGTGCAGGAGGTCGTCGGGCAGACCGCTGTGAGCCCGGGCCAGTGTCGGGTGGTCACGGTCCTCCGCGTACGCGACGGCCTGCCGCGCGAGCAGCGGGCCCAGGCGGCCCGCCGCCTCGAGCGCCGGAAGGTCCCGCCTCCGGACGTGCGTCCGAAGCGTGTCCGCGAGCGTCACGAGGGTCAGGTCACGCGCGGCGCCCAGGACCACCTCTGCGGCGCGGACGTCCCACTGCACGTTGAAGTCGGCGTCCGGCCCCCACGAAGGCAGGTCGTCGTCGAGGGCGCGTACCCAACCACCCATGACCACGAGTCGCGCGTCGGCGAGACTGCCCGGCCGGGCCAGCTCGAGCAACGCCAGGTTCGTCAGCGGGCCGACTGCGACGACCGTCGCCCCGCTCGCGATCGCGTCCGCCAGCGCGTCGATCGCCGCGCCGGGTGATGAGGCGACCGGTGCGACGCCGGTCGGCCAGTAGCGCTCGTCGGTGTACGGCCCGGCCGACTGCCGACGGGTGAGCGACATCTCCGCGCCCGCCACGACCGGGACGTCGCCGCGGCCGGCGAGGCCGAGGCAGTACCGCGCGTAGCCGGCCCGCACTCCTGCGGGGTCGATCGTGCTGGTGACTCCGGTGAGCCCCACCTCCGGCCAGCCGAGCAGCAGCGCCAGAGCGCAGGCGTCGTCCGGGTCGCCGCCGATGTCGGTGTCCAGGTGGACCAGCACCGGTCGATCATGCCTCGGCTGGCCAGGATCGCGGCGGCTCCCGCACCGTCAGCCGAGGGAGCAGGGGGTGGACCAGCGGCCCGATGAGCAGGGCGTACAGCACGGTCGCCACCCCGAGGGTGCCGCCGAGCAGCCAGCCGGTGAGCACGACGACGGCCTCGATCGACGTCCGCACCAGCCGGACCGAGCGGCCGCTTCGGCGGACGAGCCCCGTCATGAGGCCGTCGCGCGGTCCCGGCCCCATCCGGACGCCGATGTACGCGGCGGTGGCGACGGCGTTGAGGACGATGCCCGCCACCACGAACGCCCCGCGCAGGAGCGGGTCGTCGACGGCGGGCAGGAGCCACAGGGACAGGTCGACCGAGACGCCGATGACGAAGACGTTGCTCACGGTGCCCAGCCCCGGTCGCTCCCGCAGCGGGATCCACAGCAGGAGGACGAGGGCACCCACGATGACGCTGACCGTGCCGAGGCTCCACCCCACGCTGCGCCCGAGGCCTTGGTGGAGCACGTCCCAGGGCATGACCCCGAGCCGGGCCCGGACGAGCAGCGCCATGGAGAAGCCGTAGAGCACCAGCCCGGCGTAGAGCTGGCCGAGCCGCCGCGGCAGTCGACGATCGGCGGCCGGCGGTCGGAGGGTGAGGGCTTGTGTCACCCCGCCAGAGTGGCGCAGGATTGGCCCGCACGGAGCAGACCAATTGCCAGGGAGTGGCTCGTGACGACGTTCAGCACCGCGGGGCTCACCGGACTGCTCGGCGACCTGTCCGCGGAACGTCCGCCCCTCTATGCGGCGCTCGCCACGCGGATCCGGCTGCTGGTCGGCGACGGGCGCCTGCCGGTAGGGGTTCGGCTGCCGGCCGAGCGGGACCTGGCCCACGCATTGCACGTGAGCCGGGCGACCGTGGCCGCGGCCTACGGTCGCCTGCGCGAGGACGGCTGGGCCGACGCGCGCCAGGGTGCCGGTACGTGGACCCGGTTGCCGGCCGGGCCGCCTGCCGGCAACTGGCTCCCCGCGCCGGCCGAGCCCGGCGTCGTCGACCTGGCCCATGCCGCTCCCCCTGGCCCGCCCGAGGTGCCGGCCGCCTTCGCGGCCGCCCTCGGGGACCTGCCGAGGCTGCTGCCCGGCCACGGCTACCACCCGCTCGGCCTGCCCGACCTGCGGGCACGCATCGCCGACCGGTTCACCGCGCGGGGCGTGCCGACGACCCCGGAGCACGTCCTCGTCACCGGTGGCGCGCTGCACGCGGTGACGGTCGCGCTGCAGACGCTGGTGCCGCGGGGTGGTCGGGTACTGGTCGAGCACCCCAGCTATCCGAACGCGCTGGACGCGGTGCGGGTCCTGGGCAGGCGCAGCGTCCCGGTGGCGGTCTCCCCGGACGACCTCGACGCGGTGCCGCGCGACATGCACCGCGCGGTCCGGGCGACCCAACCGCGCGCGGCGTACCTGATGCCGGACTTCCAGAACCCGACCGGGCTGCTGCTGGGCGAGCCGCAGCGCCGCCGGCTCGCGGTTGGCCTGGAGCAGACCGGCGTCGTGGCCATCGTCGACGAGACCCTGGTCGACCTCGGGCTGGACGCGGCGCCGCCGGTCCCTTTCGCGGCGGTGGCCCGCCCCGACCTGGTGGTGACCGTCGGCTCGATGAGCAAGAGCTTCTGGGGCGGCCTGCGGGTCGGATGGCTGCGCGCCGAGCCCGACGTCGTGCGCCGGCTCGCCACCGTGGCCGGGCACACGCAGATGTCCGGCCCGGTGCTCGAGCAGCTTGCGGCGTGCCATCTGCTGGACGCCGCCGACGCGGTGCTGGGCGCTCGCCGTGCCACGTTGGCGATGCAGCGCGACGCGCTGCTCGCCGCGCTCGCCCGGCACCTGCCCGGCTGGGAGGCGCCGGTCCCGGCCGGCGGCCTGGTGCTGTGGTGCCGGCTCCCGTCGCTGTCCTCCACCTCCGTGGTGTCGGCGGCGGCCGCCAGGGGGCTGGTGCTGGCTGCCGGCCCCCGCTTCGGCACCGGGCACTCGCTGGACGACCGGCTGCGCCTGCCGTACACGCAGCCGGTGCCGGTCATCGAGCGCGCGGTCGCACTGCTCGCGGAGGTGGTCGCCGACCTCCCCGCCGCCAGGCACGAGCCGGCCCGGGACCAGGTCGTCGTCTGACGGCTTGCGCCACCCAGCTCGGTCGCCGCTGGTGCCCTTCGACTGATTCTCCGGTCGGCGCGGGTCGGCGACAACGGGGCAGACTGGCCGGGTGACCGACGGACGCGGGCCGGGCGGGCCGGTCGCCCCCACGACGAACTGGGCCGGGAACGTGACGTACCGCGCCGCCCGCGTGCTCCGGCCCAGCTCGGTGGACGAGCTGCGCCGCGTCGTGGCGGGCTCGCCGCGGCTGCGGCCCCTCGGCACCGGCCACTCGTTCAGCGACGTGGTCGACACCACCGGCGACCTGGTCTCGGTCGCCGGCCTGCCGCCGACGGTCGAGCTCGACGAGGACCGGAGGTCCGTCACCGTCGGCGCAGGAATGCGCTACGGCGAGCTGGCCGAGCCGCTGCACCGCGCCGGTTGGGCGTTGCCCAACCTGGGGTCCCTGCCGCACATCTGCGTCGCCGGTGCGGTCGCGACGGGAACGCACGGATCAGGCGACGCGAACGGCTGCCTGGCGGCCTCGGTCTCCGGGCTCGAGATGGTCACCGCGGCGGGGGATCTCGTGCACCTCACACGGGCCGAGGGCGACCGGTTCCGCGGCGCCGTCGTGGCCCTGGGCGCGCTCGGAGTCGTGACCCGGCTGACACTGGACGTGGTGCCGACCTTCGAGGTCCGCCAGCACGTCTACGACGGGCTGTCGACGGACAACCTGCTGCAGCACTGGGACGAGGTGTTCTCGCGGGCGTACAGCGTCAGCGTCTTCACCGACTGGAGCCACCAGGGCAACCACCAGGTGTGGCTCAAGGAGCGCGTCGGCGACGAGCCCCGCCGGCCAGACCCCGAGTGGCTCGGGACGCGGCCGGCCGACGGGCCACGGCACCCGATCCCCGGTGCGGATGCCGACAGCATCACCGAGCAGCAGGGGGTGCCCGGCCCGTGGCACGAGCGGCTCCCCCACTTCCGGCTCGGCTTCACGCCGAGCAGCGGTGACGAGCTGCAGTCGGAGTACCTCGTGCCGCGGGACCGGGCCGCCGACGCCTTGGCGGCAGTGGCGCGGATCGCCCACCTCGTGTCGCCGGTGCTGCAGGTCAGCGAGGTCCGCACCGTCGCGGCCGACGACCTGTGGCTGAGCCCCGCGTACGGCCGGGACAGCCTCGCCATCCACTTCACCTGGGTGTCCGACACCGCCGCGGTGCTGCCCGTCGTCGCTGCCGTCGAGGAGGCGGTGATGCCGTGCGCGCCACGCCCGCACTGGGGCAAGGTGTTCGGCATGGCACCGGACGACGTGCGCGCGACGTACGACCGCGCGGACGACTTCCGGTCCCTGGCGGCCGATCTCGACCCGTCCGGCAAGCTGCGCAACGACTTCCTGGACCGCTACCTCCCGCCGGTGCCATAGCTGCCCGCCGCCGCCCGCCGGCGGAGGAGGACAATGACCGACGTGACCTCGCCCGCGGGGACCGGCGGTCCGCCACCCTCGGTGGCGCGCTGGACCGCTCTGTGCGCGGCTGCCGAGACGGTCGGGATGACCGCAGCGGCGGGTGCCGCGAAGGCCGCGCAGGCCATCGTCGGCGAGTCGGGGACCGCGTCGGAGACGACCGTCGCGCTCTCCCTCGTCGTGGCCGGCGGACTCGTCGAAGGTGTCGCGCTGGGCACGGCGCAGGCGGTCGGATTGGGCAGCTGGCTTCCGCGGCTGGAGCGGACGCGCTGGGTGCTCGTCACCGTCGCCGTCGCCGGCCTCGGCTGGGCGGCCGCGTCGGCTCCGGCCGCGCTGAGCGGTGAGGGCGACGAGGGCGAGGGCCCTCCGATGGTGCTCGTCGTCGCCGGCGCCGCCGCGCTGGGCGCGGTGATGGGTGCGGTCCTGGGAGCCGCTCAGGCGCTGGTCCTGCGTGGGCAGGTGGCCCGTCCCTGGCGATGGGTCACCGCGAACGCTGTGGCATGGCCGCCGGCCATGGTTGTCATCTTTCTCGGTGCGTCGACGCCTGAGCACGACTGGTCCGTGGCGAAGGTCATGGGCCTCGGCACGGTCACCGGGGCTGCTGCCGGGGCCGTGCTGGGCCTGATCAGCTCCCGCTTCCTGCCCTCGCTCGTCCGCGCCGGCCCCGGTCAGGCCGCGGGACCCTGAGCCGCGACGCGGCCGCCGCACGAGGCAGAGCCCAGCCAGGTATGCGGGTTCCCGGCCCAGCACCAGCCGAGCTTGGGCGCGCCCTTGCTGATCCAGAGCGCCGGGACCCGCCGGTCGCCGCAGCGTGACGCGACCAGCGAGAAGCAGTGGTTCTTCTCCAGCGAGTCCGGGAACGCGGAGACGAAGGCGATGCCCTCGTCGACGGTCAACGGTGTCCGGCCGCGGGCTGTGATGGCGGTCAGGGCGTCGTCCGGCCGGACGTTGCGGTACTCGTCGCCACGCTCGACATCGACCACGAGGTACGCGTGCTTGTCCGGGACGTCGACGCCGTCGATCGCCTCGAACCGGTGGATGTCAGCCGTGTCAGGCGAGACGAAGCCGGGCTTGCTGCCGAGCCTGGTCATCGGCATCGTGCGCTCGGCCGGCACGACGTGCTTGGTCACGACGACCACGAAGGGCACCCGATTTCGGGAGGGTGGCCTCATCTGCGCGGACCGGGCCAGGACCTCGGCCCGCAGCGGCTCGACGAGGCCGAGGAAGGCCTCCTCCGTCATCCCGGCCTCTCGCGGGTAGCCCTTGCCCAGCAGGGCACCGACCTGCCTGTCGAACTCGGCACCCGCGTCGAACTCGGCACCCGCGTCGAACTCTGCACCCGCGTCGAACTCTGCCGCCACGCGCATCTCCTCCGCCCCGGTCATGGTCGCCCCCGGCTCAGCGGCCCCGGCGTACGTCGTATTCCCGCTGCCTCCGGACCACTCTGCTCGACCGCCCCCGCTCACGAGCCCCCGACCGGGCGTCGTACGTTGACGGATGCGCAAGTTGCTCGTCGTCCTCGTCGTGCTCGGGCTCGCCCTGGTGGGCGCAGACCGGCTCGCCCATGCTCTGGCGACGGACGAGGCCGAGCAGCGCCTGGTCACGGAAGGGCTCACCGAGCCGTCGGTCCGGGTCGGCGGCTTCCCGTTCCTGACCCAGCTGCTCTCGCGCGACTTCGCCGAGGTGGAGGTCGACGCACGCTCCCTGGTGCGAGACGCCGGACGGGCCGAGGACGTGACGGCCACCGCCCGGGACGTCCACGTGCAGCGCGGTCGGGAGGTGACGGTCGGCGAGCTCTCGGCACGCGGCGTCGTGCCGTACGACGAGGTGCTTCGCCGGGTCGACCTGCCCGGCCTGCGGGTCGTGCCAACTGCCGACGGTCAGGTCCGGCTGCGTCGCGACGTCACCGTGCTCGGCCAGACCCTGACCGTGACGGCCACCGCACGGGTCGAGGCCCGCGGCGAGCGGCTACGCGTCGTGCCCACGGCCTTCGAGCTCGTCGACGGCGCCGCCGTGGACGATCAGCTCGCGAGCCTGCTCGTCGACCGCTTCGCCTTCAGCTACGCCCTCCGGGACCTGCCGGACGGTGTCACGGTCCGGCGGATCGTCCCGACCGACGAGGGCTTCGCCGTCGAGGTCTCCGGCCGGGACGTGTCCTTCTCGGACCTCCCCGGGTGACCCTCGTCAGGCGTGCTGCAGGCCGCCCGCTCGTTCGGCAGCCTCGTGCATCCGGTGGAACAGCTCGCGCGCCGTGTCCGCCGTCAGGCCCTCGTCCAGCACGGGCAGGTAGACCTCCTCCTCCTTGGCGAAGTGCAGCCGCACCACGGCGTACAGGCCGTAGAGCAGCTGCTCCAGCTCACGACGCTGCCCCGGCAGGACCGGCTCGCCCAGCCCGTCGCGCGCCCGCTGGACGTCCTCGGTGAAGGCGACGACCTCGACGTGGTCGCGCCGCATGGTCCTGGTCGCCCCAGGAGCACCCATGACCTGCTCGACGGCCGGGTACAGCACTTCGTCCTCAGCCGTGGCGTGCGGGATCAGGTGCCCCGTCAGGAAGTCCAGGGCCCGGTCCAGAACGTCCTGGACCTGCGGTCGGCTGCTGGAGTCGTCGGAAACCACCTCGGCAGCGGTACGCAGCGACTCGACGTGCGGCAGGAGCTCTCGGTGCTCGTCCCGGATCGGTTGTGTGAGCAACATGGTGACCACCTCTCACGCCGATGGTCGGACGCGAGGCCGGTCCGGCAGCAGGGCCGGAGGTCCCGATCAGGGCTTGTCGACCACCAGCACGTCGTAGTCCGTGCCCGCCGGCGCACCCGGGCCGAGCGGTGGTGGCAGGCCGAGGTCGAACCGGCCGTTCACGATGGCCAGCCGGTGCCCGTGCTCCG
>DASVBQ010000192.1:0-6145 GCA_036375795.1 Actinomycetes bacterium | reverse complement strand
TCCTCATCCTGTCCGCCCGGCACGAGCAGCAGCAGAAGGTCGCCGCCCTCGACGTGGGAGCCGACGACTACGTCACCAAGCCGTTCGGCATGGACGAGCTGCTGGCCCGCGTCCGGGCTGCGCTTCGCCGGGCCGGACCCAACGGCGGCACGAGACCGGTGGTGACCACCGACGCGTTCACCGTCGACCTCGCCGCCCACCGCGTGCGCACCGCGCACGGCGAGGTGCGCCTCACCCCCACCGAGTGGCACCTGCTCGAGGTCCTGGTGCGCCACCCCGGCCAGCTGGTTACCGGGCGGCAGCTGCTGCAGGAGGTGTGGGGGCCCGCGTACCGCACCGAGACGAACTACCTGCGGGTGTACTTCTCACAACTCCGGCGCAAGCTCGAGCCGGACCCGACCAGGCCCCGCTACATCGTCACCGAGCCCGGGGTCGGCTACCGGTTCGAGCCGTGAGCGGACGCGTTGCGACTGCCTCGGTGAGCGGAGGCGAGTCCTGGCTCTCTCGTCCGCCCGAGACGAGGCGCGCGACGCGTGCCGGCGCGAGGCTTCTCGGTCATAGCCACGGCCTTCGTCATGCCGGCCCCGACCTGTGGGCGGCCGAACGCGAGGAGCGCAGGATGACCGCATTCACCGTGTGGAAGTTCGACACGCCCGAGGGCGCGGGCAAGGCAGCCGCCCTGCTCGAGCGCGCGGCCAGTGACGGCGACATCAAACTTCTGGACCACGCCGTCGTGTCCTGGCCAGAGGGTGCGAGGCGGCCCGACACCGCCCATGGCCACGAGTCCGCATGGCGCGGTGGTGGGTGGGGCGCCTTCTGGGGCTTGCTGCTCGGCGCAGTGTTCCTGGTGCCAGTGTTCGGCGCGGCCGCCGGCGCGGCCATCGGTGCGGTCGCCAAGGCGACTGGTGGCGTCGGAATCGACAAGGAGCAGCTCGAAACCATCCGCAGCCAGGTCACCGAGGGCACGTCGGCGCTCTTCGTCGTGACCGACGAGGGCGACCTGGACCGGGTCGGTGAGCGGTTCCACGGCACGAACATGAAGCTCGTGCACACCAACCTCACGAAGGAAGAGCGCGACCTGATGCTCGAAACCTTCGGCGAGGAGTAGCGGGCCGCGCACCGGGTAGCTGCGAGGTTCCGGCCAGCCTGGCGCCTCGACGGGCTCGGGGCGGCCGACCAGCGACGCGTCGGTCAGTTCCTCCACCACCTTGCGCACGGTGGACATCCGGTCGCGGCGCAGCTCGAGCACCACGTCGAGCGACGGTCGTACGCGGGCCCGCCGCCTGGACCCCGCGCTGCTGCACGAGGCGGTTGCCCGCTCGGGGTGCCGCCTGTCGAGCTCGGCGTTGACCAGAGGGGGCGACATCGACCGGTTTGATCGTGACCTTCCCGATCTCGCCGTAGATGTAGGCCATCCGGATCTCTACCCCGCTCAGGTTCTCCATCTCACACCGCGCCATCGGTCAGGTCGACCTGCTGGCACCGCGAGCCGGTCATGTCGGCGTCGATGACGCCAGCCACGCCGTGCCCTTAGCCGCCATCAATCCGGACGGGGAACGTCCGGAACGCTACCTAGCATGCTGATCAACGGTGCGTGAAGGCCAGTCGGCTGCGCTCAGCGCGGCAAGGGTGAACGTCCCGTCGACCTGATTCATCATCTCGAAAGGTGTGAACGTGCAATCTCGGACGCAGGGCATGTGGTGGGGAACCGCCATCGAGGCGCCGGACCCCGGCGCACTGGCGAGGTTCTACTCGGAGCTGCTCGGTTGGCCCATCGGGCACGAGGACCCCGGTACGGCCATCCTCGCCGCGCCTCAGGGGTCCATCTACATCGTCTTCCAGCAGGCGACCGACTACCGAGCCCCCGTATGGCCGCCCGTCGACGGAGAGCAGCGTCCGATGATGCACTTCGACTTCCAGGTCGGGGACCTGGACTCCGCGGTCGCCGAGGCGGTCGCCCTGGGAGCCTCGGTAGCCGGGCACCAGCCGCAGGAGAACGTCCGAGTCCTCCTCGACCCAGCCGGTCACCCGTTCTGCCTCTGCCGAGACGACGAGTAGCCCCCATGGCGACGCACTGGACGCTCGGTTGCGACGCGGCCGACCCGCACCGAATTGCCGCGTTCTGGGCGAAGGCGCTCGGGTACGTGGCTGAGCCGGGGTACGACGACCGCGACGGTGCTTCCATCATCGATCCTGACGGCAAAGGCCCGGCCATCGGCTTTCTCAGGGTGCCTGAGGGCAAGACCGCCAAGAACCGGATGCACATCGACATCCGGGTGGCTGGCGAGCCGCCATGGGACATGGCCGAGCGCGAGAAGCTCATCCGTGCGAAGGCAGCCGAGCTGGCGACCGCCGGGGCAACAGCGGTCCGTGAGGAGTCCTATGGCGCGCACCTCGGGCATGTCGTGATGCTCGACCCGGAGGGCAACGAGTTCTGCGTCGCGTGATTGGTGGTGGCAACCCCGCCACCGACTGTCGGCGCCACGCATCTCGATGGGCGGGCGACGAGGCGTCACCCGGTGCTCACCTCGCCGGGTGACTGGCGTTCACCGTGCCGTTGCCTTGGCCGAGAACGCTTGAACCCGTGCGAGTTGTCAGAGTGCTCGGTGTCCTCGAGCCGGGCGGCGCCCAGCTCTCGGTCCTCCGCCTTGCCCGCGCGCAGACCGCCCTCGGGGTCATCACCCGCCTGGTCGCCGGCGACGCGACGCCCCAAGGGATCGCGCTGGCCCGCCAGTACGGGTTCGAGGTGGAGGCGCTCCACGTCCATGACCAGCTCGAGGACTCACCACGACAGTGGACGCCCGACCCCGAGTTCGCCTGCTGGCTCTCGGCCCACCTGGCCGGCGCGGACCTCGTCCACGCCCACATGTTCGGCGCCTGGTGGGCCGCCAGCCAGGTCATCCCCGCTGGCCTGCCACTGGTGGCCAGCGAACACAACTCGTTGTCCTGGCCCCGGGGCGACCACAGCCGAGCCGCCGCCGCTGCGTCGGATCGCGTCGACCAGTTCTTCGTCCACGGACCCGGCCCGCACACCCAGATCCGCGCGCTCGGCGTCGACCCCGCGCGGCTGGCTCCCGGTCGATCCGCCATCACCGTGCATTGCACGGCACGCCCCGGCCTGGTCAGCCCGCGCCTGACGTTCACCGGCCGACTGCGAGCCGACAAGGGCCCGGACCTGCTGCTGCAGGCACTGGCCTTGTTGGACGACCCACCGCTGACCTACCTGGTGGGGGACGGGCCGATGCACCGGGAGGTGCGGCATCTGGTCGCCGACCTCGGGCTCCGGCACAAGGTCCGGCTGACGGGCTGGAGCCACGAACCCGCCCGGTACGTGCTGGGCGCCGCCGTGCACGTGGTCCCCAGTCGTCAGGAGGCGTGGTCACAGAGCGCGGTCACCGCCCTGGCCCTCGGCGTCCCTGTCGTCGCCACCGCCGTGGACGGGCTGCCCGTCACGCTCACCGACCGGCGCGGACTGCTGGTCGCCCCCGACCCCGCGTCCCTGGCTGCCGGCATCCGGACCGTCCTGGACGGCAAGGCCGACCTGGACGCAGACGCAGGCAGGCGGTACGCCGCGATGTTCCAGCCGGCGCCGATCGCGAGCTACTACTTCGACGCCTACAACCAGCTCGCGCAGCGACGCCTCCATGCACCCGGCGCAGACGACACCGCTCAGTTGCCGGCCCGTCACCCCGGTCACCGGCCGCCGTCGTCACCGGGGTCGACCCTGACGGCATGACGCCCCTCGTGGTGGCCTGGTTCCGGCTGCGGCACAGCAGGCCAGGCCGGCGCACCTGCCGCTGCTGGATCTGCGCCGACTGACCGGCGCCCGGGCCGGCGAACCCGGCGCTGGTGCCGACGTCCGGGCCCTGGCTTCAGGCTTTCTCCTCGACCCACGCGCCGCTTCCTCGCCGTGGACCTTGCAAACGTTACTCGCGAGTAGCATCATCGTTGTTACCGGCGAGTAGCACTCCGGCACGGGTACCCGAACGGAAGGACGACGCCCAGATGGGCCACTACAAGAGCAACCTGCGCGACATCGAGTTCAACCTGTTCGAGGTCTTCGGGCGCCAGGACGTCCTGGGCTCCGGTCCGTACGCCGAGATCGACGAGGACACCGCGCGCAGCATCCTCGACGAGGTCGAGCGCCTGGCCACGAACGAGCTGGCCGAGTCGTTGCTCGACTCCGACCGGACGCCTCCCGTGTACGACCCGGCCACCCAGACCGTCACCATGCCCGACGGGTTCAAGAAGTCGTTCCAGGCCTACATGGATGCCGAGTGGTGGCGCCTCGACCTCCCCGAGGAGCTGGGCGGCACCGTCGCCCCGCCCACCCTGCGCTGGGCGGTCGCCGAGCTGGTCCTCGGGGCCAACCCGGCCGTGCACATGTACGCCAGCGGCGCGAGCTTCGGGCACGTCGTCTACCGGCTCGGCACCGAGGAGCAGCGCAAGGTCGCCAAGCAGATGGTGGACCGTCGCTGGGGCGCCACGATGGTCCTGACCGAGCCGGACGCCGGCTCGGACGTCGGTGCGGGCCGCACCCGGGCGGTGCAGCAGCCCGACGGGACCTGGCACATCGAGGGCGTGAAGCGCTTCATCACCTCGGCCGAGCACGACATGGCCGAGAACATCGTCCACCTCGTGCTGGCCCGGCCCGAGGGCGCCGGCCCTGGCACCAAGGGGCTGTCTCTGTTCATCGTGCCGAAGTTCCACTTCGACTGGGACAGCGGCGAGCTCGGCGAGCGCAACGGCGTCTACGTGACCAACGTCGAGCACAAGATGGGCCTCAAGGCCTCGACGACCTGCGAGCTCACCTTCGGCGAGAAGGAGCCGGCTGTCGGCTGGCTGGTCGGCGACGTGCACGACGGCATCGCGCAGATGTTCAAGGTGATCGAGTACGCGCGGATGATGGTCGGCACGAAGGCGATCGCCACGCTGTCGACCGGCTACCTCAACGCGCTGGCGTACGCCAAGACCCGGGTGCAGGGGCCGGACCTCACCCAGATGACCGACAAGTCCGCGCCGCGGGTGACCATCACGCACCACCCGGACGTCCGCCGGTCGCTCATGCTGCAGAAGGCGTACGCCGAGGGCATGCGCGCCCTGGTGCTCTACACGGCGACCGTGCAGGACGAGGTCGCCCTCGCGGAGGCCAGTGGGCAGGACCACGACCTCGCCGACCGCCTGAACGACCTGCTGCTGCCGATCGTCAAGGGCTTCGGCTCGGAGAAGTCGTACGAGCTGCTCGGGTCGCAGTCGCTGCAGACCTTCGGTGGCTCCGGGTACCTGCAGGACTACCCGGTCGAGCAGTACATCCGCGACGCGAAGATCGACACCCTCTACGAGGGCACGACGGCGATCCAGGGCATGGACTTCTTCTTCCGCAAGATCGTGCGGGACAAGGGCCAGGCGCTCACCAAGCTGATGACCGACATCCAGGACTTCGCGAAGGGCGATGAGGGCAACGGCGCGCTGCAGGCCGAGCGCGACCTGCTCGCGAAGGCCCTCGAGGACGTCCAGGGCATCGTCGGAACCATGGTCGGCTCGCTCACCGCGTCGGCCGAGGACGTCACCAACGTCTACAAGGTCGGGCAGAACACCACCCGCCTGCTGCTCGCCTGCGGAGACCTGGTCACCGCGTGGCTGCTGCTCCGCCAGGCCGTGGTGGCGCAGAACGCCCTGGCCGCGGGCGCCACCGGCCGCGACAAGGCCTTCTACGAGGGCAAGGTCGCGGCGGCCACCTTCTTCGCCCGCCAGGCGCTCCCGCTGATCGCGGCGCACCGTGCGGTTGCCGAGAGCGTCGACAACGCGCTGATGGACCTGCCCGAGGAGGCCTTCTAGCGAGAACCCCCCGGATGACCGGACCCGGTCTGTCCGGTTACGGTAGGAATTGCGCGTGCGGTTCGTCACCCGGCCGAGTGATCGCCGGTTGCGTCCGCGTCGTGGGGGTACACCCCACGCAGGCGGCGAGCACATGCGCCGCACTGAGCGAAATCCAACCGGGAGGTTCTCATGGGCATCGGCGTCAGCATCTTCCTGATCGCCGTCGGCGCGATCCTCGCGTTCGCCCTCAACGTTGACGTCAGCGGAGTCGACCTGAGCGTGGTCGGCTACATCCTGATGATCGTCGGTCTGATCGGACTGATCA
>DASVBQ010000188.1:0-9366 GCA_036375795.1 Actinomycetes bacterium | reverse complement strand
TTCTTGACACTCCCTCGGCATGAGGGAGATGAGCGTGGCTGAGCAGCGGTATCGGGCGGTTCTCGAGGTGATCGCCGAGGGCCGGACCGTGGGCGAGGTGGCCGCCCAGTGGCAGGTGTCCCGGCAGACCATGCACGGCTGGCTGGCCCGGTATGAGGCCGAGGGGCTGGAGGGGCTGGCGGATCGGTCGCACCGGCCGGCGTCGTGCCCGCACCAGATGCCGGCCGTGGTGGAGGCTCTGGTGCTGGAGCTGCGGCGTGCGCACCCGTACTGGGGGCCGCGGCGGATCGCGCTGGAGCTGGTGCGCAGGAGCGTGGTGCCGGTGCCGTCGGAGTCGGGTGTCTACCGGGCGCTGGTGCGGGCTGGGGTGATCGACCCGGACCGGCGGCACCGCCGCCGCGAAGCGTTCAAGCGGTGGGAGCGGGCGGCGCCGATGGAGCTGTGGCAGCTGGACGTGGTGGGCGGGTTCGCTATCGCGGACGGGTCGACCGCGAAGGCGCTGACCGGCATCGATGACCATTCCCGGTTCTGTGTGTCGGCGCGGCTGCTGCCCCGGGAGCGCACCCAGCCGGTGTGTGACGGGCTGGCGGCGGCGCTGGGCACCTACGGGGTGCCGGAACAGGTCTTGACCGACAACGCCAAGGTGTTCACTGGCCGGTTTCACACCCCGCCGGTGGAGGTGCTGTTCGATCGGATCTGCCGGGAGAACGGCATCGAGCACCTGCTGACCGCGCCCCGATCGCCCACGACGACCGGGAAGATCGAGCGTTTCCACCGCACGCTGCGCACGGAGTTCGACACCGCCCAGGTGTTCGCCTCCCTCGCGGTGGCCCAGCAGGCCCTCGACGAGTGGGTCGACTACTACAACACCGCCCGCCCGCACCAGGCGCTGGACGACGCGGTCCCGGCCGACCGGTTCACCGGCCGCGGCGCCGCAGGCGAGGCGGGCCGTCGGGCCACGGGCCCGACGGCGCGGCCGCTGCGCGTCCCCCGGCCCCGCCAGGAACGGGCCGGCGAGATCTGGGTGTCGCGCAAGGTGACCAGCAACGGGGTGGTCTGCGTCGGTTGGCAGCAGGAAAGCGTCGGCAAGCACTGGGCCGGATCCCGGGCCGACGTGCTGGTCACCGACCAGCTGCTGCAGTTCTGGGTCGACGGGCAGCTGCTCAAGACCGTCGCCCGCGACAACGACCGGCCGATCCGCAAGAAGCGCGCCGCCGGAACCGGCGCCGCGACCTTGCGCCAGACCAACCCGCCGCCGACGGCCGGCACGGCCCCAGCATCCGGGACCGCCGCCGCGGCCTCAAGGGTCGCTGCGCGATCGCTGCGCGACGGCCTGCGGCCGCCCTTGACCCCGCCTGCGCGGCCCCAGGGCCAGAAGCCGTCACCGACCACAAGGAACGCGCGACGGCGACACCCCAAAGGAGGAAACGAGGCGATACTCGACAACGGGAATGTCAAGGATCAACCGAAGTAGATCCGTCAACCATCAACCGAAGGCCGACACCGGCTCAACGCATCAGACGCGGCGCAGCCCAGGTGTGGTTCCCCGCTGCCGTCCGCCGCGAAGTGAGACACCATGGTCGCCAGGCGGCCGCCGACGGGAGCGCGGGTGGAGTGGTGCACGGGCCCACACGGCGCGTGGCCGGTGGCGGCGAAGGCGAGCGACTGGCGAGGAGGTACGGCCGTGGTAGCTGCCCTGCTGGAAGGCAAGTACCGCATCCCCGGCCGGCAGCCCAACACGGTCGCCCGCCCCCGGCTGGCTGAGCGCCTCAGCGCGTCGTCGCGCTCAGCGCTGACAGTGCTGTCCGCGCCCGCCGGATTCGGGAAGACGACTCTGCTCACCGAGTGGCTGGCCACTGTCCCGGCCGACGCACGTTCCATCGCGTGGCTCTCGCTGGACCACCGTGACAACGACGCCGCGCGCTTCTGGACGTACGTCGTCACCGCGATACAGACGGCCATGGACGGTGTCGGCTCGGGGGCGTTGCAGGTGCTGGCGTCGTCCTCGCCGTCAACCGAGGCGGCGCTTGCTGCCCTGCTCAACGATCTCAACGGACAGTCGAAGGACCTGTTGCTGGTCCTGGACGACTATCACCTCATCGAGGCGCCCGAGGTGCACGACGGGATGACGTTCCTCCTCACGCACCGGCCGCCGCAGCTGCACCTGGTCCTTGCTACCCGGGTTGACCCGCCGCTGTCGCTGGCGCGGATGCGCGCACGGGCCCAGCTGATCGAGGTGCGAGCCGCCGACTTGCGCTTCACCAATGAGGAGGCAGCGGCGTACCTCAACGGTCCGATGGGCCTGGGACTGAGCGACGGTGACGTCGCGGCCTTGGAGGGGCGCACCGAAGGCTGGATCGCCGCTCTGCAGCTGGCCGCGCTGTCCATCACGGGCCGCGACGACGCCAGCGCGTTCATCGCCGGTTTCGCCGGCGACGACCGCTACATCGTCGACTACCTCGCCGAGGAGGTCCTGGCACGCCAGCCCGCCGACGTACGAGACTTCCTGCTCACGACGTCCGTCCTCGAGCGGCTCACCGGCCCGCTCTGCGACGCCGTCACCGGACGGGACGGTGGCAAGGCGAGTCTCGTGGCGCTCGAGCGCGCAAACCTGTTCCTCGTCCCGCTCGACGACAGGCGACAGTGGTACAGGTACCACCACCTGTTCGCCGACGTGCTTCAAGCGCACCTGCTCGAGGAGCACGCCGATGAGGTGGCCGAGCTGCACCGGCGAGCCAGCACCTGGTTCGAGGCCAACGGCGACACGTCGCAGGCCATCAGCCACGCCCTGGCAGGCGGCGAGTCCGGTCGAGCCGCGGACCTGATGGAGCTCGCCATGCCGGTGATGCGACGGGAACGGCGGGAGGCCGAGCTCGCTCGCTGGGTGCGCTCACTACCCGACGAGGTGGTGCGGGTCCGGCCGGTGCTCGGCATCGCGTTCGTCGGTGCGCTGGCCCAGGTGTCGGACTTCGACGCGGTCGGCGAGCGGCTGTCGGACATCGAACGCACTCTGCGCTCGGAGGACGGCACCTGGCCGGAGCAGCCACCGCCCGAGCTGGTCGTCGTCGACGACGACGGGTACCGATCCCTGCCCGCCAGCATCGAGATGTTCCGGGCCGCGCTGGCGCTGGCGCACGCGGACCTGGACGGCACCGTCACGCACGCTCGGGAAGCGTTGTCGCTGGCCCCGCCGGACGACGACCTCACCCGAGCCGCAGCCAGTGCGCTCGCCGGGCTCGCCTCGTGGACCACCGGGGACCTCTCCGGCGCGCATGCCGCCTACACAGAGTCCATCGCAGGGCTGGCACGCGTCGGCTTCGTCGCCGACGTCCTCGGCTGCTGCATCGCGCTCGGCGACCTCCGACGCGCCCAGGGCCGGCTCGGTGACGCCATGCGCACCTACCAGTGGGCCCTCGACCTGGCAGCCCCGAAGCCGGGCGCCGAGCCGTCGCGGGGAACGGCCGACATGCACGTCGGGATGGCGGAGGTGCTGCTAGAGCGCGATGACCTCGCGGCCGCCGCGGAGCACCTGGCCGTCAGCCAGCGCCTCGGTGAGCACAACGGGCTGCCGCAGAACCCCTACCGGTGGCGCGTCGTCACGGCTCGACTGCGGGAGGCCGAAGGCGACCTCAACGGCGCACTCGAGCTGCTCGACGAGGCGGACCGCGTCTATGCCGGTGACTACTCCCCGAACGTACGGCCGGTGCCCGCGGTGCGGACCCGGCTTCGGCTCCGGCGCGCCGAGCTGAGCCACGCCGACGTGTGGGCCCGTGAACTGCAGCTGGCTGCCGGCGGGGACCTGTCGTACCTGCGCGAGTACGAACACCTCACCCTGGCGCGGCTCCTCCTCGCCCGGCATCACACCGAGCGGGACAACAGTGCGCTCGAGCAGGCGCTCGGCCTCCTCGAGCGGCTTCTGGCGGCCGCCGAAGAGGGCGAGCGGGGTGCCAGCGTCATCGAGGTCCTCATCCTGCAGGCGCTTGCCCACCGAGCCCGGGGCGACGTGCCGGCCGCGCTCGGCGCGCTGCACCGCGCCGTGACACTCGCGCAGCCGGAGGGCTACGTGCGCATCTTCGCCGACGAGGGTCCGCCGATGGCGACCCTGCTGAAGGCGCTGACGAAGCCGTCAGCCGCCTCCGGCCACGTCCGCCGCCTGCTGGCCTCGGCGACAAGGACCGAGCATCGCCCCGCCGATCCGAAGGCTCTTGTCGATCCGCTGAGCGACCGTGAGCTCGACGTGCTCCGGCTGCTCGGCACGGACCTCGACGGGCCCGACATCGCCCGCGAGCTGTCCGTGTCACTGAACACCATGCGCACGCACACCAAGAACATCTACGCAAAGCTCGGCGTGACCAACCGCCGAGCAGCCGTCCGCCGGGCGCACGACCTCAACCTCCTCCCCGGCCAGCGCCGCAGCTGACCAGAAGCGCGACCCGACGATCGGCCAGTCAGATCACCGCACGAGCTCCACTGACGCGGGGAGTCGGCGGTGCAGGTCAGGGTTCGGTTCATCGTGGGAAGGCCCGCAGCGCAGCAAGGACGATCGGTGTGGACGAGGGACGATGGTGGCATGCCCGAGGAGAGACGGACCGGCGTGCGGCTGACCAACCTGGACCAGCCGCTGTTCGCCGACGCCGGCGCCTTGACGGGCAGGTGCCCCCGCATCACGGTCAGGGCATGAGCGGGGTGGAGAGCCAGGCCATCGGGCGGCGGTTGTTCCTCGTCCAAGCGGTCCGCGGCGTACTCGGCATCGCCGCCCTCGGGCTGGCCGCGTGCTCGTCCGACGACGAGGCAGGTAACGCCGGCGGCGAGCCGGCATCGGACCCGCGCTACTCGCTCGGCCTGCCCACCGCGGAGCTGCTGGCCCGGTCGAACCTCATCGCCCCGACCGGGGTCGACGACGGCAGCGACGGCGACGGGTACTGGGAGGCGTCGCCCAGCCCCAACAAGACGTGGGACATGCGCGCGGCCACCTTCTCCGGCCACTTCGACTGTGACGCCATAGAGGCGGACACCTACCCGACCGGCCGGTACAACCGCCCGAGCTCCCCGACCAACCACCAGAAGAACTCCCGGCCGATCCGGCTGGGCTTCACCACGCCGGCCACCGCCCCGGCGATCATCGGCGGCAAGGTGATCGGCGACCAGTCCACCACGCTGGGCTGGACCGACCTCAAGCACGGTTCATACATCCAGGGCCTGATCGACGACGGCATGGACCCGGATCTCGCGTACGACGAGATCATCGGCAACGCGAACATGGACGGCGATCCCCAGGTCTACTTCGCCAGCGGGTCGTGGGCCGTCGTCGACGGCATCCGCTGTCACAACACCTGGGACGGCTTGGGGGTCTACAGCAAGGGCACCCGTACCGCCACCGGGACCATCTACGTTCGCAACAGCTGGTTCTGGAAGTACCGCGACGACGGCATCGAGAACGATGCGCAGCGCGAGCTGCACCTGTTCGACTGCCTGTTCGAGGACGCGCACTCGCTGCTGTCCACCCGGGCTGGCGACGAGACCGGTTCCCCGGTGGCGGCCAACACCCAGACCGTCGAGCACTGCGTCGTGAAGCTGACCTCCGGGCCCGGCGGGCACAAGCAGCCCTCGGACGTGTTCACCTCCGGCTACATCTACAAGATGCAGACCAACTCGCCGTACCTGGTGATGCGGAACACGATCATCTCGATGGTCGGGGACTTCAACTCCACGGACGGCCCGATGCTGCCGGAGCGGTCGGGGGACCGCTATGAGAACGTGACCATCTGCTGGCTGGGCACCGGGGCCTACCCGGGCAACACCCCGGCCGGCGTCACCGTCTACTCAGGCGCCACCGCCCAGACGCTGATCGACGATGCCGTCACGGGGTGGAAGGCGCGGCACGGCGTCACCGACTTCGACACCGTCGACCTGACGCGGATGCTGACGCCGCACGGCTTCGAGTCGTCCGCGTAAGAGCGCACACTGGCTCCATGGGCTGGCGACGACGCCGCGACGTCACGTACGACGTCGTGACGCCGACCGAGCGGGAGCGACGAGATGACGACATCGCCACCAGGCGCAAGCGCTACTTCGCGATCATGATTCCCTGTCTCGTGCTTGTCGCATTCGGTTTCTTCGTCCCCGCTCCGACACCAGCACGCGTTGCGGCCCTCGCCGTCGCCGCGGTGCTGCCACCCGTCGCCGCAATCGTCGGCAACGCAAGGCGCTGGTGACCAATCCCGCCGGAAGGCCTTGAACCGCCGAGATCGCGAGGAGACGCGACCCCGGCAAGGGCAAGATGACGGCATGGGTGCGGAGAGCGGCGCCAACGCTCGCCATCACCAGGCCGGCAGGCAGGACCCCGGCGGCGGTTTCCCTGGCCGCGACCGAGGCGTGGAGGTGCGGGCTTTCCCGGCGAGTCGCCGGCTGGTGACGGCCGCGGTCCGAGCCGGTCGTCGGATCGTCCCGATGCACGGGCTGCTCGAGGTCGACATCACCGAGGCCCGGCGACACCTCGACCAGCACGACCCGCCACTCTCGCTGACCGCCTTCATCATCGCCTCCACTGCGCGAGCGGCGGCCGCCCATCCGCAGGTCCACGCATACCGAGACTGGCGGGGTCGGCTCGTGCAGCACCGCCACGTCGACGTCCAGACCCTCGTCGAGGTCCCCACCGACCAGGGGCCGTTCGGGCTGGTGCACGTGGTCCGTGACGCCGACACCCGCACCGTCGCCGACATCAGCGCCGAGATACGCGCCGTCAAAGCCGACGCCACGCTCACCAGGTCCGGACGCCTGCTGCGCGCCGCCGCACCAGCCGCCGGACGGATCCCGGGCCTGTACCGCGTGATGTACGCCGCGATGAGCCGCTCCGTCCGGGTCCACCTCGCCACCGGCACCGTGCAGGTAACCGCTGTCGGCATGTTCGCCGGAGGCGGGGGGTTCGCCATCGCACCGCCCACACTGGCGTCCCTCGTCGTCGTCGTGGGTGGTGCCAGCATGCGCCCGCGCGCCGTCGACAAGCACATCGAGCTCCGGGACGTGCTCGACATCACCGTGACCATCGACCACAACATCGTCGACGGCGGACCCGCCACCCGCTTCGGCGCCGATCTGCGCCACCTCATCGAGGCCCCCGCCGTCCTGGACCAGACCCTCGGCGTCGCGCCGTGGCGCGCCGACTGACAGTGTCGCGACGGTCTCGTCCCGAGTGACGCCGGTCGGGGCGTCGATCAGCCCTCCAGCCTCTCCTCCAGCCGGACCGTCACGGTGTCTCCCGCCTGTTTCCCGATCACCTGGCGAATGTCTGCCTTCACCGGGAGCTTGTGCGTGCCGTCACCCAGCGCCATGAACGAGCTCTGGAACGGATGGCCGTCGATGGTCCCTCGAACCTTGACCCGGCCGCGCGTCCCGAAGTAGCGCACCGACTCGGGCCAGACGAGGTAGGTCCAGCCGCCCTTGTTGGGGCTCTTCTGCAGGGTCGCGGTGAACTGCTGGTCCATCAGGGACACCTCCCGTGCGCCTGGTTCACCAGATAGGACCGCAGGACGCCGCGGAACTCATCGGGGATCCACCACGAACCGGACAGGGGTGCTGCGGACGCTGGTCACCTCGAGCTGGGTCCGGTCGAGGAGGGTGTCCTCGACGCAGCCGACGTACCGGTCCTGAGCGGCTTGGTCCAGCGACGGGGTGAGATGGAGCAGGGCAGTGTCCCGGGACTCCCGCTCGACCGACTCGTAGTTCGCCCCCGCGCCGCTGTTGAGCGCGCAGTACCGGCCGGCGGCCTCGACCATCGGTACGGTCCGCAGCGCGCGGTCCTTGACCGACACCTGCACCGTGAGCTCGGTCGTGCCCGCGCGCTGCGGCCCCGCCCAGTGGTGGGTGACCTGGTACAGGCCGAGGCTGGTGAGGACGGTGGCCACCGCGAGCCCCACCAGGAACGCCGCATAGGCGAGCACGGGGTGCCTCACGCGGTCGCGGGAGAGCACCGGCTGCGTTCTGCGCCGCCCCTGGACCGCCACCGCGACGGACTCCACCGCAGCGGCGATCACGGACACGATCATCCCGGTGGCGAGCAGGACGGGGATGAAGACATGGGTCTGCGCAGGCGGGGCGAGCCACCGGAAGTCCGGGACCGCTTCGCCGCCGACCGTGTCCGGGCCCGGCGGTGCCAGTGTCGGCGCGGGCACCGCCGACGGGGCGGGGCCGCGCTCGGCCGCGACGAGCCGACGCTCGAGCCGGTCCAGCCGGCCCATCACCAGCACGGTGGCACCGATGACCAGCGCCGCGACGAACGCGACACCCACCAACGACGCGCGTGCCCATTGCCAACGCTGTACGTAGAGCAGCGTGTGGCCGCCGGCGGTGAGGATCACTGCCAGCAGCAGCAGCCGCGCGGTGACCTTGAGCAGCTTGCGCGTCACGGCTCCTCCTCCCCTTGCAGCACCGTCAGCTCCCCGGTGCTCCCGTCCACGAGCAGGGGGGTCCCGACCGGGAAGCGCCGCAGCGCGTCATGGGCCGCCACCACGGTGGGCACGCCGTACTCCCGCGCGAGGATCGCCATGTGCGACAGGGTTCCGCCGGTCTCGGCCACCAGCCCGGCCAGCCCAGGCAGCCAGGCGGCCAACCCCGGCTGCAGGTCCCGCACCACGAGCACGTCGCCCGGCTTCGGGTGCCCGGCG
The DNA here is from genome assembly GCA_036375795.1 of Actinomycetes bacterium. GTDB lineage: Bacteria > Actinomycetota > Actinomycetes > JACCUZ01 > JACCUZ01 > DASVBQ01. The sequence goes on along the minus strand of DASVBQ010000188.1, from coordinate 703 downwards.
AGATGCGTCACGGGCCCGGTCCCGCGCCCGCCACCGGCGCCGACGCCGCCGGCAGGGCGCGCCCCGGGCCGAGCGGCGGGGACGACGGCCCCCTCCGTGGTGAGCCGGAACTCGGCCGGCAGCGGAGGCGAGCACGCCGCCGCCCGGGCCTCGCGCTGCCGCGCGTGCAGCGGTCCCGGGGCCGACCGCGACTGCACCGCTCGGCGTAGCTCCTCGTACCGGAGCGACCGCACCTCGTCCGCGTCGGCGAGTGCCGCGCGCGTCTCCAGGCGCCGCCCCAGCTCGGCCGCCACCCGCGCACCGAGCTCCTGGACCCAGCGGGACCGGAGTCGCAACCGCTCCCGAGGGCCGATCGCGGTGCTGGGCGCCGCCGTTCCGACGTCGGGCGCCGGTGCCGGGGGAAGTCGCTGGGGAACCCCGACGGCAGGAGGGAGCAGCGCGAGCACGGCCGGGGAGCGCCGGATGGTCTCGGCGTCATCGAGCCCTTCGCCTCGTCCTGCCCGCAGCGCCGCGAGGGCGAGCGCCCCGCCGGTGCCGGGCTCGGCGCCGAGCAGGGTGCCGGCGAGGACCTCCTGGTGGTGCAGCCCTTCGAGCCATTCGGTGGCGTGGTCCAGCAGCTCGAGCAGCTGGTGGTCGGAGTAGTCGGACATCACTGCAAGGCCGGCCAGCCAGCGGTCGCACTCGTCAACGACCGTGTCGACCC
>DASVBQ010000187.1:0-4070 GCA_036375795.1 Actinomycetes bacterium | reverse complement strand
CCTGAGGTGGCCGTCCGAGACCCCGGTTCGCATCAGGGCAGACCACCACGAGGCGCCGAGCCGCGCCTGCAGCGCCACCACCGGGTCCATCCGGAAACGCTGCGTCCGCTGGGAGACCGGTCTGTTGATTCCCGGACGATCTGTGGACGCGTCGGTGGCCTGTGGATGCGCACTGCTCTGAGTAGCCGACACATCTGGTGCTGCGGAAACGTGGTGTGGCGAACGGAACGCCACCTGAGGCGCACAGGCACCGGTTGTGTCGCCGGCTCAGTTGCCAACCGAGCCGGGACCGAGACACCCGCGCACCGCGGAGGGGGTCGGATCCGGTGAGTGCGCGGGAGCTGGATGCGGCCGGGATCCGGGAGCCGTCGCTGCGTGCGGCGTACGAGCTGTGCCGGCGCCTGAACGCCTCGCACGGCAAGACCTACTACCTGGCGACCCTGCTGCTGCCGCCGGCCAAGCGGCCGCACGTGCACGCGCTCTACGGCTTCGCGCGCTACGCCGACGAGCTGGTCGACGACCTCGACTCCCCCGACCCGGCCGCGCTCGTGGTGTGGAGCGATCGGTTCCTGCACGACCTGTCCCGCGGCGCGAGCGCCGACCCGGTCGCCCGCGCCGTGATCCACACCGCCCGCACCTGGGACATCCCAGCCGACACGTTCCGCGCCTTCCTCGACAGCATGCAGATGGACATCACCGTCACCGGCTACCCGACGTACGCCGACCTGGAGCGGTACATGTACGGCTCGGCGGCGGTCATCGGCCTGCAGATGGTGCCGATCCTCGAGCCGCTCGACGCGCGCGCCGCCGACTACGCCCGGACTCTGGGCGAGGCGTTCCAGCTGTCCAACTTCGTCCGCGACGTCGGCGAGGACCTGCGCCGCGGCAGGGTCTACCTGCCGCAGGAGGACCTCGACCGGTTCGGCGTGACCCGAGCCGACCTCGCACCCGGCCCCACCCCACCGCATGTCGTCGACCTGCTGCGGTTCGAGATCGCCCGGACCCGCCGGCTGTACGACGCCGCGCGGCCCGGCATCGACCTGCTGCACCCGTCCAGCCGCGACTGCATCCGCACCGCGTTCACGCTGTACGCCGGGATCCTCGACGCCGTGGAGCAGGCCGACTACCAGGTGCTCGACCGGAGGGTCAGCGTCCCGCTCCCACGCCGGCTGCGGGTCGCGCTGCCCGCGCTGGTCAGGGCACGCCGGGCGCGCCGCGCCGCCTGAGACGTCGGCCCCACCACACCCACCACGCCAGCGTCTGCACGACCAGCGAGAACCCGAACAGCAGGTCCTCGACCGGCGCGTACGCCAGCCGCCAGCCGACGATCGCGTCGTCGGCGTAGGTCACGATGTCGCGCCCGGTCAGCCATCCGTTGGTCAGGAGCTGGAAGAAGACGACGATGGCGTACGACGTCCAGAACAGCCGTCGCGTGACCACGCGGGTGCGCAGCACGACGAGGTCGAGGACCAGCGCCGCCACCACGCCCCCCAGCGCCAGCGCCGTGTAGCTCACTCGTCACCTGCCGGCCAGCCCTTGACCCGGCGGACCGCCTCGAACGACAGCACTGCGCAGGTCGGCACCACGGCGAAGAACAGCAGCTCCTCCACCGGCACACCACCGGGCAGCAGGACGCCGAGGGTCTGTGCCCGGTCGAAGCCCCAGTGGTCCGACGCGATGGCGTAGAGGTCCCAGACCACGAACACCGCGACGACGGGCAGCAGGGTCAGCAGCAGCCGGCGCCACTGCCGGTAGACCCGGACCCCGAGCCAGACCTCGAGCGGCAACGTCCCGAGGAGACAGAACGCGAGCATCCCGACGTACGCAAGATGGCGCACTCAGAAGCCCAGCGCCTGGGCCCGCCGCTTGACCTCGGTGCCGCGGTTCTCGGCCAGGGCATCGACCGGGCGCCCCGGCAGCGAGTCGTCAGGAGTGAACAGCCAGCGCAGCGCCTCCTCCTCGGAGAAGCGCGCGTCGGCGAGCAGGGTCAGCGCGCCCGGCAACCCCTTGAGGACGCGGCCGTCCCGCACGAACTCGGCCGGCACCATCAGCGCGTTGTTCTCGCCGCGGCGCACGGCCAGGAGCTGCCGCTCGGCGACGAGCTGGCGCGCCCGCGACGCCGGCACATCGAGCTGTTCGGCCACCTCGGGCAGCGTCAGCCAGGACGAGACGAGTTCCTCGGTCACGACGGCAAGCCTGCCATCAGAGCGCCGCCGCCTTCACGGCGACGGCCGGGTCGGCGAGCAGGTCGGAGTCCACGGCGGCGTCCCGCTGCATGAGCTTGCGTGCCTGCACCAGGTCCCGTGGCCGGTCGACGGTCAGGGCCGCGACCAGCCGCTCGCCGGACAGCCAGAACGCGGCCCAGCGCGCGCCCTCCTCGCGCCACACCACACGGTCGGCAACCGCGTGGTGGCCGGCGTACTGCACCATCCGGCCCCACTGCTCCGACCAGAAGTACGGCACCGGGTCCCAGACCTCGTCGCCGCCGAGCGCGTTCGCCGCCGCCACCGCGGGCGCGTGGAGCGCGTTGTCCCAGTGCTCGACGTGCATCCGGGTGCCGTAGCGCGCGGACTCCCACGCCGAGCAGTCGCCGACCGCCAGCACGCCCGGCCGAGAGGTCCGCAACCGTGCGTCGACGGCCACCGCGCCGGACCCGGTGAGCGCCACCCCCGGCACCGCCGTCGGCTGCGCGCCGACCCCGAGCAGCACGACGTCGGCCGGCACCCGCTCGCCGCCGACGAGGTGCACCGCGTCCGGCTCGACGGCGTCGACCAGCGCGCCGAGGCGCAGGTCCACGCCCGACCACCACGGCACGGTCCGCTCGCCGACCTCGACGGGCAGCGCCCCGGCCAGCGGGACGGCCAGCCCCTCCACCACGGAGACATCGGCACCGGCCGCAACCGCCGCCGTCGCGACCTCCGCCCCGATCCAGCCAGCGCCGACGATGACCAGCCGTACGCCGGGCCGCAACCTCTCGCGCAGCCGCAGGGAGTCGGCCCGGGTGCGCAGCACCAGGGCCGTGCCGGCGCCGGGGATCCGTCTCGGCTCGGCCCCCGTGGCCAGCACCAGCCGGTCGAACCCGAGGTCGCCGCCGTCGGTCAGGACGACCCCGTCGGCGACGGCCAGCGCGCGCGTCGAGAGCCGCAGGTCGACGTCGAGCGCGGCCCAGTCGGCGTCGAGGGTCGAGTCGTCGGCCTTGCCGGCGAGCACGTCCTTCGACAGCGGCGGCCGGTCGTACGGCGGCTCCGCCTCGGCGCCCAGCAGCGTCAGCGGGCCGACGTACCCCTGAGCGCGCAGGGCGACGACGGTCTGCAGCCCGGCGAGCCCCGCGCCGACGACGACGATCACGCTCACTAGCCTCTCCGCCCGTGTTCACCGACCGGACAGCCCTGACCTCGCGCGGCTACGCCGACCACCTGCCGCTTGCCGCACGGCTGTCGATCTACGACTGGCAGGTCGACCGGGTCGACCTGCCGGGGCTGGCGGTGACCGCGCTCGCCGACGTCCGCGGCCCGGTCCTGGACGCGGGTTGCGGACTGGGGACGTACGTCGACCGGCTGGCCCGCGACCGGCCGGACCTTGCGGTGCTGGCGCTGGACCTCTCGGCCGGGATGCGACCCATGTTGGTCGGCGACGTCCAGCGGCTGCCTGTCGCCGACGGCTCGGTCGGGGCGGCGCTGGCGATGCACATGCTGTACCACGTACCAGACATCAGGGCGGCGGCCGCGGAGCTGCGCCGGGTGGTGGCCGACGGCGGGGTGCTGCTCGCCAGCACCAACGGCCGCGACGACAAGCGCGAGATCGGGCGGCTGTGGGCCGCCGCGGTGACCGACCTGACGGGTGTACCGGCCGAGGCGCCAGACGCCGCCGGGCGGTTCACGCTCGCCGACGGCGACCTGCTGCGCACGGCGTTCGGCACGGTCGAGGTGTCGGTCTTCGACCGGGAGACGCTGGTGCCCGAGGTCGAGCCGGTCGTGGCGTTCATGGACAGCCTGCGCGGACTCAGCGCGGGCGACCTGCCCGGCGGGGTGACCTGGGAGGCGTTCCTCGGCCGGGTCCGGGAGCGGGTG
>DASVBQ010000183.1:0-8239 GCA_036375795.1 Actinomycetes bacterium | reverse complement strand
CGCACCAGCCGCACCAAGGGTTCCGCCGCCACCTCGACGTCCATCAGCGCGAAGCAGCCGTCCGGCAGGGGCGGGAGCGGGTTGCCCTCGGGAAGTCCCGAGTCGACCCAGCCCAGCCAGTCCTGCCGCACGCCGAGGATCTCCCGGGCGGCGTCCATCTCGCGCCGCCGGACGTCGGTGAGGTTCGCCAGGACGCTCTCGTCGTGGGCCAGCTTGGGGTTGAGCACGGAGCCCCGCTCCCCGCCGGTGCAGGTGACCACGTGGACGTCGACACCCTTGGCCACGTAGCGCGCCATGGTGGCGGCGCCCTTGCTCGACTCGTCGTCGGGATGGGCGTGGACCGCCATCAACCGCAGCTGTTCGCTCACGCGATAATCAAAGCGCAACCCACCGACGTGATTCCCCGAGAGGTGCCAGTGCCCGAGCTCGCCGGACGACCCCCGGGTCGCTACGGCACGTCCGCGTCGCGCCCTCGCCCAGGTGTGGTCGCGGCCGTGGTGGTCCTGGCGACGGCCTTCGTCGGGTGGGTCGTCTGGGCCGCTCTGGGGGCCGCGTCCCCGCTGCCGCTGGGACAGGTCACGGCCTTCCGGATCACGTCCGACGAGGAGATCGAGGTTCGGGTCCGGGTCGTCGACGACTCGGACGACCGGGTGAGCTGCGGCGTGCAGGCGCTCGACCGGACCCGCGAGGTCGTCGGCGTCGCCCGCGTCGGGCTGCCGGCGGGGCGGGACGACAGCCGCGAGGAGTGGGTCCGCGTCCGCACGAGGGACCGGGCCGTCACGGCGACCGTCGGCCGGTGCGGCTACGGATCCGGTGGTTGAGACGGCCCGGGATTGGACGCCACCCACGGGTGGCTTGTTAGCCTCGAGAGTTCCCCCCGCGGACAGAGCCGCGACGAGGGCGACCTTGCACGTCCCAGCGACACTTCAGGAGCACGCCGTGACCGAGACCAGAGAGAACGTCACCTGGCTCACCCAGGAGGCGTACGACCGTCTCAAGGAGGAGCTCGACTTCCTCTCCGGCGAGGGCCGTCTGGAGATGTCCCGCCGGATCGAGCAGGCGCGCGAGGAGGGCGACCTCCGCGAGAACGGCGGCTACCACGCGGCCAAGGAAGAGCAGGGCAAGCGCGAGGCCCGGATCCGCCAGCTCCAGCAGCTCCTGGACTCCGCGAAGGTCGGCGAGCGTCCGGCCGACGACGGCGTGGTCGAGCCGGGCATGGTCGTCATCGCCCGGGTCGGCGGCGAGCAGATGCGCTTCCTGCTCGGCTCCCGCGAGGCGGCCGCGGAGGACCTGGAGGTCTACTCCGAGAAGTCACCTCTCGGCGCCGCGATCAACGGGAAGCAGAAGGGCGACGTGGCGACCTACCAGGCGCCCAACGGCAACGAGATCAAGGTCGAGATCCTCGACGCCGAGCCGTTCGCCGGCTGACCCACACGTCGCAGTGGAGGGCCCGCACGCGCAGGCCCTCCACTCGTGCTACCGGCTGGCCGCCTTCCGGTACATCCGCGTGGCGAGCGGCACGAAGACCACGAGGATCAGCACCACCCAGATCAACGTGTAGGCGACCGGGTGCTGCATCGGCCACGCGTCGGGTGCCGGCAGCGCCGGACTGGTGTTGCCGAAGAGCTCTCGAGCCGCCTGGGTCACCGACGACACCGGGTTCCAGTTCGCGAACGCCTTCAGCGGGCCGGGCAGGTCGTTGGTCGGCACGAAGGTGTTGGCGATGAACGTCAGCGGGAAGATCACCATGAAGCTGGCGTTGTTGACGACCTCCGGTGTCCGCACGACAAGCCCGACCACCGCCATCACCCAGGAGATCGCGTAGGCGAACACCAGGACGATGGCGAACCCCGCGAGGGCCTCGAGCACCGACGACCTGATTCGCCAGCCGACCACCAGCCCGGCCAGCGCCATGACGACCAGGCTGATGACGTTGTTGACGACGTCGCTGAAGGTCCGCCCGAACAGGACCGCGCTCGGCGCCATCGGCAGCGAGCGGAACCGGTCGATGACCCCCTTCTGCAGGTCCTCGGCGAGGCTGAAGCCGGTGAAGGTCGCGCCGAAGACGACCGTCTGGGCGAAGATGCCCGCGATGAGGAACTCGCGGTAGCCCACTCCCGGCACGTCGATCGCGCTGCCGAACACATAGGCGAACAGCAGCACGAACATGATCGGCGACATGGTCGTGAAAACCAGCAGGTCCGGGACCCGCTTGATCTTGATGAGGTTGCGCTTGGTGATGACGGCCGCGTCGGCCGCCGCCTCGACCAGGGTGCTCATCGGGCCGCCACCTCCTCCAGCTCGCGCTCCTCCGGCTCGCGCTCCTGTGTGGTCGACTCGGCCTCGGCGGCGTGACCGGTCAGGCTGAGGAAGACGTCGTCGAGTGTCGGGCGTCTCAGCCCCACGTCCTGCACGGCGATGCCGGCGGCGTCCAGCTCGCGCAGCGCGGCGACCAGGACGGCCGCGCCGCCGTCGACCGGCACCGTCAGCTGCCGGGTGTGCGCGTCGACCTGCGCGTCGCCGGAGCCCAGCGGGAAGAGCGCCGCCTGGGCGGCGGTCAGCTGCGCCGCGTCGGCGACGGTGATCTCCAGCCGTTCACCGCCCACCTGCGCCTTCAGCTCGTCGGAGGTGCCCTCGGCGATGACGTGCCCGTGGTCGATGACCGCGATGCGGTCGGCCAGCCGGTCGGCCTCCTCGAGGTACTGCGTCGTCAGCAGCAGCGTCGTCCCCCCGCGGATCAGGTCGGCGATGACGTCCCACATGCCCAGGCGGCTGCGGGGGTCGAGCCCGGTGGTGGGCTCGTCCAGGAACAGCACCGGCGGTGCCGCGACCAGCGCCGCCGCCAGGTCGAGCCGTCGCCGCATGCCGCCGGAGTAGCCCTTCACCGGCCGCCCCCCGGCCTCGGTGAGGTCGAAGCGCTCGAGCAGCTCGTGCGCACGCTCACGGCTGTGGGTGCGGCCGAGGTGGTAGAGCCGGCCCACCATGTCGAGGTTCTCGAACCCGGTGAGGTGCTCGTCCACCGCGGCGTACTGCCCCGAGAGACCGATGATCCGCCGCAGCTCCTTGGCCTGCCGGACCACGTCGAGCCCGGCGACCGTCGCGTAGCCTTCGTCGGGCTCCAGCAGCGTCGCGAGGATCCGCACGCTCGTCGTCTTGCCGGCTCCGTTGGGGCCGAGCAGGCCGAGGACCGTGCCCTCCCGCACCTGCAGGTCGAGCCCGCGCAGCGCCTCGACGTCGCCGTAGCGCTTCACCAGCCCTTCGGCCACGATTGCGTTCGTCATCGCCCACTCCTCGAGCACTCACCGTCGGTAGTCGACATCCTGACCACCACCACCGACAGACTGCGATCCATTTCCTGCCTGTCGACTCCGGCCCGAGCGCAAAATCATCTGTGGGCGAACGGCCGTTATCCGACCGTTACGGGTCGGGGCTCGCAGGGTGTGCCTACGCACGACCTTCAGGCACGCCACCAGCTCGGCGGCGACGCGACGGCCGGGCTCGGCCGACTACTCAGACCCACAGCGGGGAGGAGGCGACCAGCGCGGGGAACAGCAGTAGCGGGAGCCACAACAGCGCCCACCGCTCCTTCTTGGCCTTCGCCACGACCGCCACCGCGAACGCGGCGAGCGACACCAACATCCCGCCACCACCGAACCCGAACGCGATCATGACCCCGGCGGCGAACGCCAGTCCGACGGCCCACTGGGCCAGGCGGGTGTGCGCGGGTGTCCGTCCCGAAGCCGGACCGACCGTCACCGCACCCACCGTCCCACGCGAAGCGTCCAACACCCGTTAGCTGATCTTCATTGTCGCCCGCTCGCCCGGGAGCGGGAGAGGCCAAAGTCGTGACCTCGGTGACGTTGGGCAACGTGACGCGCGAGCCGACGTTTCCGCGACGGTGCGTGAGACCGGCGAAGCGATCTGCCGGTGGCTCGGCCGGATATGACCCAGAGGCTCAGAGATGCTGGACCCAGAGGTTCTCCTCGACGTACGTCCCGGCGTCCTGCTCGCGGTCGATGTCGACCAGGCCCAGGGCCTCCGGGACGACGTACTGTCCAGTCTCGGGGAACACCATCCCGGTCCAGGACTCCCACTCGGCCACGGTCCCCGTGATGACCATCGAGCGCGGCGCCGGAGCGAGGATCCGGGCTCCCATTCGCTGGTGGGTCCTGACCCACGGGTCGATCGACAACCCGTCCGCACGGGCCCATCCGGCGAAGGTCGCCATCGGCGTCGTCGGGTATCGGTGCTTGAGCGTCGGCCGCAGTGGCGCGATGACATGGCGAAGGCCGGCCGCGACGGCGCGGTCGCGCAGCGCACCGAGCACCTCTGCAGCCAGACCGCGTCCGGTCTCACCCCGGCGTACCGCGGCGGCCATGAAGCTCAGGGCGGTGGGCGGTACGCCGTGCTCGTGCCCGTCGACGGCGCGGACGAGCGCACCGTCGTAGCCGTCCGGCAGGTCCTCGACGGTGCCGTCCCATCGCACCGGGACACCCCAGCCGCCGGCGACCACCCGGCCCTCGTCGAGCAGGAGGACGTCGTAGTTCTGGAAGTACGCGTCCTTGCGTCCGCCGTACTCGGCCGCGACCGGGTCGTGAAAGATGAACTCCGGCCACGAGACCCGAAAGGCGTCGCGCGCCTGGTCCTCCAGGTCCGGCCGCTGCGCGGTCGTGACGATCTGCATCCCGGGCACCCGACCTCGCGATCAGCCGAAGACGAGCGGGTACCCCGCCGCGCGGAGGCGGGCAAGCACCTCGTCGCAGTGCTCCTCGCCGCGGGTCTCGAGCTGCAGCCGCACCTCGACCTCGTGGACGCGCAGCCGCGGGTCGGTGCGCACGTGCTCGACCTCGACGACGCTGGCGTCGGCTGCGGCGACCTCGGCGAGCAGCTGCACCAGCGCACCGGGCCGGTCCGGGATGCGAGCGCGGAAAGAGAGGAACCGGCCGGCGACGGCCAGGCCGTGGCGCAGCACGCGCATGAGCAGGAGCGGGTCGATGTTCCCACCCGAGAGGACCACCGCGACCGGTGGCTCGAAGGCCCGCGGGTCGTCGAGCAGGGCCGCGACCCCGGCCGCACCCGCCGGCTCGACCACGAGCTTGGCCCGCTCCAGGCAGAGCAGGAGAGCGCGGGACAGCGACTCCTCCGACACGGTCACGACGTCGTCGACCAGCTCGCGCACGATGCTGAACGGCACCTGCCCGGGGCAGCCGACCGCGATCCCGTCGGCCATCGTCGCCATCTTCTCCAGCGCGACCGGGTGGCCCGCCGCGAGCGACGCAGGGTAGGCCGCGGCGCTCTCCGCCTGGACGCCGACGACGCGTACGTCCGGACGCTCGGCCTTCGCGGCGAGTGCGATGCCGGCGAGCAGGCCGCCACCGCCCGTGCAGACGACGATGGTGCGGACGTCCGGCACCTGCTCGAGGATCTCGAGGCCGACGGTGCCCTGCCCGGCCACCACGTCCGGGTGGTCGAAGGGGTGGACGAGCACCGCGCCGGACTCGTCGGCGAACCGCTTGGCCTCGGCCAGCGCCTGGTCCACCGAGTGGCCGTGGAAGCGCACCTGGGCCCCGTAGGCCCGGGTCGCCTGCACCTTGGGGATCGGGGCGCCCTCCGGCATGAACACCGTCGAGCGGATCCCGCGCAACGACGCGGCGAGCGCGACCCCCTGGGCGTGGTTGCCGGCGCTTGCCGCGACGACGCCGCGGGCGGCCTCCTCGTCGGACAGCCGGGCGATGCGGGTGTAGGCGCCGCGGATCTTGAACGACCCGGCCCGCTGGAGGTTCTCGCACTTGAGCCAGACCGGGCCCCCGACGCGCTCGACCAGCGGCCGCGCGCCCTGGACCGGGGTGGCGCGGATGACGCCCTCGAGCAGCCCGCGGGCCGCCTTCACGTCCTCGATCGTGACCGGCAGCGACATGGCGGTCAGTCTGTCAGGTCGTCCCGCACCGACCAGTACCTGTCACCGGCGAGGACCAGGGCCGCGGCCCCGACCAATCCGGCCTCCTGGCTGAGCCCGGCCGACAGCACGGTGACGTCACGGGTGAAGTCCATGGCGGCGTGCAGCCGCAACGCCTCGTGCAGCGGGTCGAACAGCAGCGGCCCGGCCTGGGCCAGCCCGCCGCCGACCACGACCACGGAGATGTCGCACAGGGCGGCGACCGACGCGACCGCGACGCCGACCGCACGGCCCGCCCGACGGAGCGCTGCCACGGCGACCGGGTTCCCGGCCGCGGCGTCCGTGGCGAGCTCGCGCGCCGTCGTACCTCCGGACCAGCCCTGCGCCCGGGCCCAGGCCGCGACCCGCGGGCCGCTGGCGACGGCCTCCAAGCAGCCCCGGCCTCCGCAGGAGCAGGCCGGGCCGTCCGGGTCGACGACGACGTGGCCGACGTGGCCGGCGTTGCCGGTCCGCCCGTCGACCAGGTGCCCGCCCAGGACGAGCCCCCCACCAACCCCGGTCGACACCACCATCCCGAGCATGTCGTCGTGGTTGCGCGCCGCGCCCCGCCAGTGCTCGGCCACCGCGAGACAGACGGCGTCGTTGTGCACCCGCACCGGCACACCGGGGAACACCTCCGCCAGCCGGGCCCGCAGCGGGAAGCCTCGCCAGCCCGGGATGTTCAGCGGCGACACCTCGCCGGCCGGCCAGCGCATCGGGCCGCCGCACCCCACACCCACCGCGTCCACGGTCGCCTCACCCACGACATCGGACACCAGCCCCAGCAGCGCGGCCCACACGATGTCCTCGTCACCCGCGGGCGTCGGCACCCGGGAGGCCCGCCGCACCCGACCCTCCCGGTCGACGAGCCCGGCCGCCAGCTTCGTCCCGCCGACGTCGACGGCGAGAACCGTGTCGGTCACCCTCACGCCGGGTCGGCCGCGAAGGCCAGGACGGACGCCGTGAAGCCGTGCAGGTGGTTCCGCCCGCCGACCGGACCGATCTCGCCGGCGGCGAAGAAACCCGCCACGCCGCGGGTACGCAGGCCGTCCCGTACAGCGAGCACGTCGTGGTCGGCGGTCGGGAACAGCTCGGCCCCGCGACCCGTGCAGGAGAACAGCAGTGCACCGGCCACCCGCTCGGCGACGCGACCGCGCGCGGCCAGCAGCAGGGTCCGCAGGTCGCCGTCAGCGGAGTCGGCGTCACGCACCTGGAACTGCACGGTGCGCCCCACCTCGACGAGGTCGCCGACGACGAGGCCCTGCCGCTCCGGCTCCGCACCGATCAGGCCACGCACCAGGTAGTCGCCCGTCGAGTGCTCGTCGGCGTACTCGTCCATGGCCACACCGATCTGCAACCCGGCCGTCGCGAGCGCCTGCTCCTCGGGCGGCAGTCCGGCGACGATCTGCTCGAGCTTCAGGGTCGCGGGGACGCCGGCGAGCCCGAGCAGCACATTGCCTTCGGCTGCGGTGACGGTCATCGTGGGCCCGACCGGCCGGCATCCCTGGCTGACGACGGCGGTGCTGCGGACCGAGCCGCCGAGCACCACGCCGACCGCGCCACGGTCGTGCACCCGCCCGTCGACCATCAGGCGGGTCGAGCCCGGGCCACGGAGCCCGGTGGCCAGCCCACCGCTGATCGGCAGCCCGGGTAGCGCGTCGTTGGCCTGCTCGACGAACGCGTCGACCGGGAACGAGTACGGGTCGGCGAGCAGGAGGCTGCCGGCATCGTCGTCGTGCTGCACCGGCATGCCGACGACGGCGATCGACTCGGAGGTACGCAGCACCTCGAGGTGGAAGGACCGCAGCGTCACCCCTGGCAGGGCCGCGGCCCACACGCTCACCGCCGACGTCAGCTCCACCCCGCGGCCGCCGCCGATGACGCCGGCGGCACTGCAGCCCACCACGGTGCCGGCACCGGTCAGCTCTGCGGCCCGCTCGAGCGCGGCCGAGGCCTCGTCCGGGTCGGCGCTGCACACGAACACCGTGGCGAGGTCGGGCCCGCCCCCGCCGACCGCGTCCAGCGCCTGCCCGGTCGCCGCCTCGGCGGCCCGGACGAGGTCGGCGTCGACCGCGATCCCGTCGCCGCAGCGGGTCGTCGTGGTCGAGGGCACCTGCCCATCCTGGCGCAGAACCGCCCCTGGGAAAGCCCCCCGTCCGGACGTACGGTCGGAACCATGTCGCGACCGAGCACTCTCGGCGAGCTACGCGCCGCCGGCCACCGACACCGTCCCGTCAAGACCGAGATCCGCGAGAACCTCGTGGCGCAGATGCGCGACGGCGGCCAGCGCTTCGCCGGCATCGT
>DASVBQ010000182.1:0-6283 GCA_036375795.1 Actinomycetes bacterium | reverse complement strand
GCGATGCATGCGTACCGTGTCGAGGTGCAGGTTTCAGCCGTCCTCACCCGGCTGGAGGCCGCGTGACCGACCTTCCGCCGAACGGCAAGCCGGTCCGGGACGGCAGCCCCGACCTGATCCGCGCCGAGGGCGGCACGCCGCGGCACACCCGGCTTGCCGCGGAGCAGCGGCTGGCGGCACTGCTGGCCAAGCTGCGCGAGGAGGCCGACCCCTCGGCGCGCCCCACAACCAGCGGCATGCGGTACGTCGGCGTCGACCTCGCGTGGGGACCAAACGCCACCACTGGCCTCGCCGTGCTCGACGATCAGGGCCGACTGCTCGACGTGACCGACGCCCGCACCGACGAGCAGATCGAGGCGTGGCTGCACGACTGGGCGCCGGCGGACTGCCTGGTGGCCTTCGACGCGCCGCTGATCGTGCGCAACGCCAGCGGTCGGCGTTCCTGCGAGACCCTCGTCAGCCGGCACTTCGGCCGGTTCCATGCCGCGTGCCACTCGTCGAGCCTGTCGCGTCCGGAGTTCGCCGACGGTGGACGAGCGCTGCGCCTCGCGAGCAGATCGGGCCTGGACCCCGACCCCGCCTCCGAAGCGGACCGTCGAGCCGTCGAGGTCTACCCGCACCCTGCGCTCGTCTCGCTCTTCGAACTCCCGCGCATCCTTCGCTACAAGAACAAGAAGGGTCGCGACCTCGACTTCCGACGCCGCGAGCTGACCAGGCTGCTCGACCACCTCGAGAACCTCGAGACCGCGCGGCCGGCGATGAGCGTCCGGCAGCACGAGGGCTGGCTGCGCATCCGGACCTCGATCCGCCACGCCACCCGCAAAGTGGACCTGGACCGGGTGGAGGACAGCATCGACGCTGTGGTGTGCGCCTACATCGCGCTGCACTTCGACGCCGCACCGGACCGGCGCCGGATCCTCGGCACCTACGACGACGGCTATATCGTCACGCCGGTGACCCCCGACATCGCCGCAGCCATCGACGCCGGCTGAGACTCGACAGCACCGCTGGCCGTCAGAACCCTCACGCGATGGTGCGGTAGCGGAGGTGAACCGTCCCGTTCCCGAACCGGCGTTCGTCCAGCAGCTCGAACCGAAGGCGGACCTTGTCGGGGAGGGACTGTTTGCCCCCTCCCACGACGATGGGCGCGACGAACAGGTGGCACTCGTCGACCAACCCGGCCCGGAACGCCTGCGCGGCGAGCTCGGGACCGCCCACGGTGATGTCACGCCCCGCTGACGACTTCAGCGCCCGGAGCGCGTCCGGGTCGAAGTCCCGCTCGATCCGCGTCCTGGCGCTGGAGACCGTCACCAGGGTCCTGGAGTACACGATCTTCTCGGCCGCCCGCCAGATCTCCGCGAAGTCCCGCGTGAAGGGCGGCTGGTCGGCGAGGGCGAGGGTCTCCCAGGCGACCATCACGTCGTACATCCGGCGCCCGTAGAGATAGGTGCCGATCGGTCGCTCCAGGTCGTTGACGAAGGTGTGCACCTCCGCGTCGGGCGCCGACCAGTCGAACTTGCCGTCCTCGTCCTCGATGTAGCCGTCGAGCGAGGTGATCGCGGAGTAGATCAGCTTGGCCATGGTCAGCCTCCCGGCCAGTCATCCTGTCGCCGCGTCGAGTCCCGCACAACAAGATCAGCGGTGGGCGAACCTGAAGCTGGTCTGCGCGTGCGGCTGCTTCGCAAAGGCGAGCACCTGCTCGGCGTCGACCCGGAACACCGCCGCGGCATCCTCACCCGCTCGGAGGACGCCGTCGCCCGCGTCGACGCGCCAGCCAGTGCCGTACTTCGCCTCGTAACCGTCCGCCAGCCGGTGCAGCATCCCGGGGTCGGTGACCCGGACGGCAACTCCCTCGACGACGAGGTCGAGACCGCGCGCCCAGATGTTCCTCCCGGTGGTCACCGCCACGTGCTGTCCGTGCTCGAGGTTGCGTGCCTCCACCTCCCGCAGCCCGGTGCAGAAGTGCACCGCCTCGTCCTGCCACACGCCGATCAGCGGGGTCACGTGCGGCCGGCCATCGGCTCGCACCGTGCTCAGCCAGTACAGCTCCGCGTTCGCCAGCACCCGGACGGCCTCCGACCACGGTGTCGGCTCCGCGATCGTCTCGCTGAACCGGTCGTCGACCTCACCGATCGGAACGGCACTCACCATCTAGGTCCTCCGCTGGTTGGACGAATGCTCCGCAGAGTGGACCGCGGCCGCGGGCGAAACTCATCGCCGGTCCCGTCGGCCGAGGCAGCCGCGGTCTCTAGCCGCGCGGCGGCAGCTGCTGAAGGGCCCACGTGTTGCCGTCCGGGTCGCTGAACGTGACGAAGGAGCCCCACGGCTGGACGTCGACGTCGCTCGCGTCCACCCCGCGCTCGATCAGCTGGCTGCGGGCGGCCGCCACGTCCTCGACGACGACCTGCAGGCCCTTCTGTGATCCGGGCGCCATGGCCGTGACACCGGTGCCCATCACGATCGAGCACGCCGACCCCGGCGGGGTGAGCTGCACGAAGCGAAGATCCTCGGTCACCTGGTAGTCATGATCGTCGTGGAAGCCGACCTGCTCGACGTAGAACGCCTTGGCTCGGTCGACATCGGTCACGGGAACGGGCACCAGCTCTAGCTTCCAGTCCATGCCGCCAACGTAGACGCGGGCACCGACAACCAGACCGGACCGCGGACGGGCTGGGCGGGCCCGAACCGGTCGTCCCCCCGAGCCGCGAGGCGATCGCCCGCCGCCGGGCCACGCGCCGAGGGCGGTGACGGCGCCTATCCGAGGCCGTCGACCAGCCGGCCCAGCGTGGCGCCCAGCGGTGCGTGCAGTCGCAGGGTCACGAGGTCGTCGCCCCGGGTCAGACCCTGGTTGACCAGGGCGACGGGCTTCCCGAGGGCGGCGGCACGACGTACGAAGCGCAGGCCGGACATCACGGTCAACGACGAGCCGAGCACGAGCAGGGCGCGCGACCGCTCGACGAGCGCGTAGCAGTGCGACACGGTGGCCGGCGGCACGTTCTCGCCGAAGAACACCACGTCGGGCTTGAGCACCCCGCCGCACGTGAGGCAGTCCACTACCTCGAAACCCTCGACGTCGGCGTCCTCCACGGTGACGTCGCCGTCGGGGTTGACGGCCATGACCCGAGCGTCCCACTCCGCGTTGGCGGCGCGCAGCCGCCGGTCCAGCTCGGCGCGCGACGTGCGTTCCCTGCAGCCGAGGCAGACGACGCGGCCGATGCTGCCGTGCAGCTCCACCACCGACCGGGCCCCGCCGGCCTGGTGCAGCCCGTCCACGTTCTGCGTCACGATCGCGCTCAGCAGCCCGAGCGCCTCGAGCGACGCGACCGCCCGGTGGCCCGCGTTGGGCCGTGCCCGGGCGACGTGCCGCCAGCCGAGCTGGCTGCGCGCCCAGTACCTCCGCCGCGCCACCGGGTCGCGGGTGAACGTCTGGTAGGTCATCGGCAGCGAGCGCCGCAGCGCACCTGTCGGACCGCGGTAGTCGGGTATCCCGGACTCGGTCGACAGACCGGCCCCGCTCAGGACCATCACGTCGCCGCCGGAGACCAGCGACCCGAGCTGGCCCAGGCGGGCGCCCTCGTCGACGGTGAGCGTGTGCACGCGTCCAGTCTGCCTTGGCGGCCTCTCCGCCCGCGTCGGTCCGGCAGGGAGAACCCGATCAGCACCGTGGCCTCTGTGTCCACATCGTGGGCGATCGGCGTGGGTGGTCGGCGTGGCGGCGACCGGCTTCCATGATCAGTCGGCACCATCGTGGCAGTGCTCGACGACAACCCCCGCCACTCAGCAAGGAGCGCCCGTGATCCGCCGCCAGAAGAAAGGCGACCAGGTCCGCCTCACCTTCGCCCTTCCGCACGACACCCACCACGGCCCGGTCTCGGTCGTGGGCGACTTCAACGACTGGACCCCGGGCACCCACACGCTGGTCAAGCGCAGCAACGGCACGCGCAGTGTCGTCGTCTCGGTGCCGGCCGGGACGCACCGGTTCCGCTATCTGGGCGAGGGCGGGCACTGGTTCGACGACGCCGAGGCCGACGGCTACGACCGCCACGGCGGGCTGGTCCACGCCTGACGGTCCCGGCCTCCCCGGGACCTTGGGCCCTGACCGCCGAGCCGGGCCGCGCCTAGCGTCACAGGTGTGAGACGGGACGAGTTGCAGCATGACGTGCGTGCGGTCGTCGAGGACCCCTCGCTGACCTACCGGCAGCGCGTCCAGCGGCTGGCGGCCCTCGCCGAGAACGTGCTCGACCCGCCGCCGGTGAGCGACGCGTGTTGGCGCGCGCTGGACAAACGCGTCATCTGCGACATGTACGAGGGCAACGCGCCGTACCGGCCGCGCTACGTCCTGCCCGACTACGCCAAGGCGCTGCGCAACGGCTCGACCTTCCTCGAGCTCGAGCCACCGCGGGACCTCGACGAGGCGCTGACATTCCTTTTGTCGATGTACACCCAGGTGCCGTCGATCACCGGCTACCCGGTCTACCTCGGCACCATGGACGCGCTCCTCGCGCCCTACAGCTACTCGATCGGCGACGAGGAGCTGCACCGCAAGCTCAGGAACTTCTGGATCGCGATCGACCGGATCCTGCCCGACGCGTTCACCCACACCAACCTCGGCCCGGACGACAGCCGCATCGGCCGGACGATCCTGCGGATCGAGCGCGAGCTGCTGCAGGTCGTGCCCAACCTCACCCTGCGGGTCGACCCTGACCGCACGCCGGACGACTACGTCCTCGACGCGGTCCGCACCGTGTTCGCCTGCGGCAAGCCGCACTTCGTCAACCACCCGATGATGACCGCCGACCTGGGCCCGGACTACGGCGTGGTCAGCTGCTACAACTCGCTGCTCGTCGGCGGGGGCGCCCACACGCTGGTCCGGCTGAACCTCAAGGAGGCCGTGCTCCACCATCACGGCGGTGTCGACGCCTTCCTCGCCGAGACGCTTCCGACGTACGTCGGCCTCACGGGCGAGCTCGCCGCCTCGCGCATCCGTCACCTCGTCGAGCGGTCCCGGTTCTACGACCACTCGTGGCTGGTCGAGGAAGGGCTCATCTCGCTCGATCGGTTCACCGCGATGTTCGGCGTCCTCGGCCTGGCCGAGGCGGTCGACCTGCTGCAGGAGCGCGAAGACAGGCAGGGGAGGTTCGGCCACGACGCCGTCGCCAACGACGTCGCGTACGCGATCACCCGGCGCCTGTCCGAGCTGGTCGCCGACAACCTGCTGCCCTACTGCGACGGCAACGGCGGTCGCGCCCTCCTGCACTCGCAGGCCGGCCTCGACTCGGACGACGGTGTCACCGCCGGCACCCGCATCCCGGTCGGCACCGAGCCCCCGCTGCACCAGCACCTGGCCGCAGTGGCCCCGCTGCACCGGCTGTTCCCGTCCGGCATCAGCGACGTGCTGCACTTCGACGACACCGCGGTGCGCAACCCGGACGCGGTCGTGGACGTGATCCGCGGCGCGTTCGAGGAAGGCATGCGGGACGTGACGTTCAACCTCGACAGCAACGACTTCGTCCGGATCACCGGCTACCTCGTGCGCAAGTCCGACCTGGCCAAGCTCGCCGAGCACGGTGCCCGGCACGGCAGCACGTTCCTCGGTGCCGGGTCGGTGGAGCACTCGCACGTCGACAGGCGCAGTCCGAAGAGGGTGATCAGCGGTGAGTCCAGCGCTCGGCCTGCTGGCTGACGTCGTCCCGTTCTCCTGGGTCGACGGGCCGGGCAACCGGTTCGTCGTCTTCATGCAGGGCTGCAACTTCGACTGCCGGGCCTGCCACAACCCGCACACCATCCCGCTCGCCACCCCACGGGCCCGCGTCGTCACCGTGCAGAACGTGCTCGACGACCTGCGCCCGGTGCACCGCTTCCTGTCCGGCATCACCGTCTCCGGCGGCGAGGCAACCCAACAGCCGGCGTTCGTGGCCGCGCTGTTCCAGGCGGTCAAGGCCGACCCTGACCTCGCCCATCTCACGGCGTTCCTCGACACGAACGGCTCCGCGTCGCGCGAGGTGTGGGACATGCTGCTGCCGGTCATGGACGCCGCGATGGTCGACCTCAAGGCGCTCGACCCCGAGCTGCACCTCGAGCTCACCGGGGCGCCGAACGATGCGGTGCTGGCCTCGATCCGGCTGCTCGCGCGGCACAGGAAGCTGTACGAAGTCCGGCTGCTGCTCGTGCCCGGCGTCAACGACTCCCCCGACCAGCTCGCGCGGACCGCCGACTGGCTGCTGCACGTCGACCCCGACGTACGCGTGAAGGTGATCGGCTTCCGGCCGCACGGTGTCCGGGC
>DASVBQ010000174.1:0-5828 GCA_036375795.1 Actinomycetes bacterium | reverse complement strand
CCGATGGACCGCGCGGACGACGTGCTCGCCGAACGGTTCGCCCGTGGCGAGATCGACGAGGAGGAGTTCACCCGCCGACGCGAGCTACTGCACCGACAGTGACAGACCAGCCGGACCGCCGGTCGGTAGCGGGCCGGCAGCCCCGCGAGTGCGCCATCGGCGGCCGCTCAGCAGCAGCCGGTGTCGCAGCACTGGGCGTCGTCGCAACAGCCGTTCATCCCGCTCACCCCCTCCCTGTCTGGGCGGGACGTGCCGAAGCCAGGAGGTGGCCAGCGCGGGCGACTGCGGCCGACGCCACCGCAGTGACGGCGAGCAGCCCGAGGAGCACCGGTGTCCACGACCCGCTTGTCGTCAGCGCGACTCCGGCCGCGAAGGGGCCGACGGTCTTCGCCGCGGTGAAGGCGACCCCGCCCAACGCCGACAGGGTCGCGTAGCTGGCGGTGCCGAATGCGTCGGCGAGCAGCGCGGGCCGGGCGATGGTGCCAACCCCGAACCCGAGCCCGAACAACAGCACGAACGCAACCGCGCCCGCCGCCGACGAGCCCGCCGCGAGCAGCACGACCACAGCAACGGCTTGGACGGCGAACGCGACCGCGGTCACTGAAGCTGTCGGGAAGTGGCGGATCGCGCCGGTCACCGCCAGCCGGCCGGTCACCGACAGCGCCCCCAGCGCGCCGGTCGCGACCGCGGCGAACGTGCCGCCGTGCCCGTGCTCGCGCAGGAACGGTAGGAGATGCACCGCGACCACGATGACCGCGAGCGTATTGGCGGCGAACGCCAGCGTCAGCCAGCCGAACAGCGGGTCGCGCAGCGCCCACCGCGCCGTGTGCGGGAGGCGGCCAGTCACCCGCGCGGGAGCCGCAGGTGCCGAGGACGCGGCTTGGGTGGGTGAGACGCCGTCGGGTTGCAGGCCGAGGTCCGCAGGATCCCGGCGTAACACAAGGGCGTGCGGCAGCACCGTCGTGACCGCCAGCACGCCGGCCAGCACCAGCAACGCGTCGCGCCACCCGTACGCCCGGATGAGCGCCTCCGAGGCTGGCAGGAAGATTGTGGAGGCGAACCCGGCAACAACCGTGACCGCGAGCAGCGCCCGCACCCGGGCGGCGGCGAACCAGCGGACCACGACTGCGAACGCCGGCTCGTACAGCACCGCGGCGGACACCAGCCCGATGCCCGCGAACACCGCATACAACCCGAGGACCGTCTGTACCCGCGACCAAGCCACCACCAGCAGGACCGCGGCGACCGAACCGACTGTCATCAGCCCGCGGCCGCCATGCCGGTCCAGCCATCGGCCGACCGGCACCGCCGCCAGTCCGGTCATCAGGACTGCGAGGGAGAACGCACCCGCCGTCTGGGCCGTGGAGAACCCGAGCTCGGCGCGCATCGGCACTTGGAACACCGCGAACGCGTAGTACAGGACGCCCCACGACACCGTCTCGGTCACGGCGAGCACGGTCACGATGCGCCACCCGTAGAACCGCCGGTGCGCCGCCGGACCCGGCGGCGAGGCCAGGTCAGGAGCGCCGACGGCGGTCATCGCCGGCTCGGTCACCCGCAGCAGGAACCGGACGACTGCGGCGCCGGGACGTCGGCCACGGGCAGCAGGTCTTCGTTGAGCGGCAGCGTCACCGAGCACACCCCGGTCTCCGGAAGCACCAGCTGCACCTCGTCGGCTGCCTCGTCGTCGCCGGCCAGGTGCGCGGCAATGGAGCGGACCTGCTCGTTGCCGGTGGTGATGAGGAACGTGGGAGCGCGCCCGTATGACTTCATCCCGACGATGAAGAACCCGGGCTCGTCCGGGTGCGTGAGCTCCCGCCAGCCGTGCGGTGGCACGGTGCCGCAGGAGTGGAAGGCGGGGTCGATGAGCGGCGCCAGCTCGCGCGGCGACTCGAGCCCGGCGTCCACATCGAGGCGCACCTCCGCCAGCATCGCGAGGTCCGGGCGGAAGCCGGTCGCGGCCGCGACGTGGTGAACCCCGTCGATGCGCCGCTCACCGTCGGCGGTGTCGCCGACGACCATGACGGTGCCATCGCCGACCTGCTCGAGCCGGGTGACCGCGAACCCCGTCAGGTGCTCGATGGCGCCCGAGAGCACGAGGGAGCGCAGGTCGGTGCCGAGCCTGCCGCGGTCCGGCAGCTGGTCGTCCGCCCCGCCGCCGAACAGCCGGCGGGCGTCGGTGCCGCGGATCGCCCACACCACCTCGGTGCCGGGCACCTCCCGGGCCAGCTGCGCCAGGTTCAGCAGCGTGTTCGCCGCCGAGTGCCCCATGCCGACGACCAGCGACCGCCTGCCGGCGAACCGGGCGCGGTCGCGGCCGAGCACGTCCGGCAGCGGTCCGACGAGGAACCCCGCCTCGTCCGCGTCGGCCTCCCCGACCGCGGGCAGGCCGGACGCGCCGAGCGGGTTGCGCTGCGACCAGGTCCCGGACGCGTCGATGACCGCGCGCGCCGCGAGGTCGAACACGTCGCCGTCGGCGCCCTGGACGCGCACCACGAACGGGCGCTGGTCGCGGCCGAGAGTGCGGGACTTGTCCAGGCCCTGCCGGGTCACCGCGACGACACGGGCACCGGGCACCACGTGCGGGCCGAACACCGCGGCCAGCGGCTCCAGGTACTGCACCACCAGCTCGGCGCCTGTCGGCGGGACGTCACCGGCGGGCGGGGTCCAGCCGGTAGGGGCGAGCAGCTTCTCCGCGGCCGCGTCGACGATGTACCGCCACGGTGTGAACGTACGGATGTGGCCCCATTCCCGCATGGCGGCGCCGACTCGGTCACCGGCCTCGAGGACGAGGACGGGCAGGTCGTAGGCGCGCAGGTTCGCAGCCGCGGCCAGCCCGACCGGGCCGGCGCCGATGACGACGACAGGCAGGCCGCGGTCTCCGGTTCCTGGGACGCTCGCCGCGGTCGTCCTGGTCGTGTCGGCCGTAGTCATGGCGGGGCTCATCGCGGGAAGGGTCCTCTCGGTCGGGTGCGCAGCAGGTCAGCAGGTGGGGCAGGTCTGGCCGGAACCGGCGGCCCGCCCGCTCGGGCGAGCGGCGGCGAGGCTGTCGCGCAGAGCCGCGGCCACCGTGGCGGGCCAGGCGGGGGCCCGGCGCCGACGGGCGGCGCGGGCCAGCTGGTGCCGCTCGGCCTCGGCGCGCAGCTCGGCGAGGCGCGCCGACGCGGCCCCGTGGGCCGGGGACAACGGCAGTGCGGTGGTGTACGTCATGATGGCCTCCCGTATCGATGCTTATGAATATGAGGACTATGGCGGGAACATCGACAGTTGTCAATGTGTTCCGGTAGCATGCCTTCCGTGACCGCGTCGCTGCCTCTGCTGAACGACCTGGCGGCCTGCTGCACCCCCTTGAGCTCCTCGCCGCTGTCCGAGGAGGCGGCGCCGACACTGGCCAAAGCGTTCGCCGCGCTCGGCGACCCGGTCCGGCTGCGCATGCTGAGCCTGCTGATGACCGCCGAGGGCGGTCAGGTCTGTGCCTGCGATCTCGTCGAGCCGGTCGGCAAGAGCCAGCCGACCGTCAGCCACCACCTCAAGGTGCTGCGGGAGGCCGGCCTGGTCACCGCGACCCGGCGCGGGCAGAACGTCTGGTACGCCGTGGTGCCGGCACAGGTCGCCGCCCTACGCGACGTGCTCGCCCCGGCGGCCCGGTAAGCCCCGTCCGCAACGTCGACGTCAGCGCGTCGCCGTTACCGCGTCGTAGGCGTCCCGCAGCATCCTGGCCGCGGCGGCGATCTCGTCGGGTGTGGTCCAGCGGCCGACGGTCAGCCGCAGGGCCGCGGCGGCTTGCGCGGCGGTGAGGCCGAGCGCGAGCAGACCGGTGGACGGCTGGTCGTCTCCGGCATGGCAGGCGGAGCCGGTGGAGGCGGCGACGCCGGGTGCGGCGGCGAGCAGGTCGCGGCCCGTGGCGGCGTCGACGCGGATGTTGAGGGTGTTCGGCAGCCGGTGGACCGGGTGCCCGTGCAGGTGTACCCGCTCGGGCAGCTGCGCGGTGAGCTCTGCGTGCAGCTGGTCGCGCAGCTCGGCCAGGCGCTCGGTCTCGCCGGCGGCGAGCGCGTGCCCGGCGAGCTCGGCGGCCGAGCCGAGGGCTGCGGAGTGGGCGACGTTCTCGGTGCCCGCGCGAAGGCCGCGTTCCTGGCCCCCGCCGCCGACCAGCGGTTCCAGAGTGACCCCGGCGCGCACGTAGAGCGCCGCGATGCCCTTGGGGGCGTACATCTTGTGCCCGACGACGGTGAGGAGGTCGACGCCGAGCTGGTCCACGTCGAGTGGGACCTTGCCGGCGGACTGCGCGGCATCCGTGTGCAGGAGGACCCCGCGGGCACGGGTCAGCTCGGCGATGTCGGCGAGGGGCTGCAGGGTGCCGGTCTCGTTGTTGGCGTGCATCACGGTGACCAGCACCGTGGAAGGGGTCATCGCGGCCCGTACGTCGCCTGGGTCGAGCCGGCCGAACTGGTCCACGGGCAAGTAGGTCACCTCGACGTCGTGCCATCGCTGCAGGTGCTGGCAGGCAGCCAGCACGGCCGGGTGCTCGGTGACCTGAGTGATCAGGTGCGGCCGGCCGGGGACCGCGCCGGCGCGGGCCAGGACGGCACCGCGGACGGCGAGGGCGTCCGCCTCGGAGCCGCTGCCGGTGAACACCACCTCGTCGCCGGTGGCTCCGACCAGCGCAGCCACCTGGGCACGCGCCGCGCCGAGCAGCCGCCGCGGCGCGTCGCCGTAGTAGTGGGCGCTGGAGGCGTTACCGAAGTCGGTGGTCAGCGCCCGCTGCATCGCCGCCGCGACGCGCGGGTCGACCGGCGTGGTCGCGTTGTAGTCCAGGTAGACGGGTCGGCCGACCAGGCCCGGATGCTCAGGCCGCTCCAGAATTCCTTCTCCAGTCGGGATCTGGTGCCGGGCGGCTGGCTTCGAGTGCATGGGCTACACCCGCTTCCGGTCCACCGGCAGGCCGGCGCGGGCCCACTCGGGGAACCCGTCCTCGAGGCGGGCCGCTCGGTACCCACGTCGGGTCAGGGCGCGGACGGCGTCGTCGGCGTACACGCAGTACGGGCCGCGGCAGTACGCCACGACGTCCCGGTCCTTCGGCACGTTCCGCAGCCGCCGGGTGAGCTCGCCGACCGGGAGGGACACGGCGCCGGCGATGTGTCCGGCGGCGTACTCGGTCTCCGGGCGCACGTCGAGCACCACCACGTCGCCGTCCCGCAAACGCGCCGCCAGCTCCTTCCGGGTGACGGTGGACAGCTTCGAGCGGTCGCCGAGGTAGGCGGCGGCCAGCCGGTCCAGCTCGGCGACGTGGTCGGCGGCCACGTCGCGGACCGCGGCCCACAGCGTCGCGACCCGGGGACTGGCCAACGCGTAGATGACGCGGTTGCCGTCGCGACGGGTGCGGACCAGCCCGGTGCGCAGCAGCAGCTGCAGGTGCTGGGAGGTGTTGGCCACCGACTGGTTCAGCTCGCGAGCAAGCTCGTCGACGGACCGTTCGCCCTGGGTCAGGACGTCGACGATCTCGGCGCGGCGGCCGTTGCCCAGGGCCTTGGCGACACCGGCGAGCCCGTCGAACAAGGCGTCCTTCGCTGCCCGGTCACCCATGCCGACCACCTCAACGCCCGTTCAAGTGAGTTCTTGACGAGACTACACTCCGCCGGGCACTCTTCAAGCATTCCCTTGAACATGCGAGAGGTGGTTGGCGCCGTGGGTGACGAGCTGGTCGTGCCCCTGGTTGAGCCTCCTCCGCCGTGTCGACACCTGGCCGGTGCACCTCGACGTCCCGCCGCGCCTGCCTGCGCCAGAGCGGCACGTAGGTTGGTCTCGGCGTCCTGCCAGTGCGGGCAGCG
>DASVBQ010000172.1:0-4971 GCA_036375795.1 Actinomycetes bacterium | reverse complement strand
CACACGACGCGGTCGGTCCTCGGTGTCTCGGTGCCGATGGCCTCGGCGGTCGCCGACGTCCACGCCGCCCGACGTGACTACCTCGACGAGTCCGGCGGCCGGTACGTGCACGTCATCGCCGACGGCGGCGTCGGCCGCTCGGGCGACGTGTCCAAGGCCATCGCCTGCGGGGCGGACGCCGTGATGATGGGCTCGCCGCTGGCGCGGGCCACCGAGTCGCCGGGGCGAGGCTTCCACTGGGGCTCGGAGGCGCACCACGGTGAGCTGCCGCGCGGCGAGCGGGTCCGGGTCGGCACGATCGGGTCGCTCGAGGAGATCCTCTGCGGCCCGTCGCGCGTCTCCGACGGCTCGATGAACTTCATGGGGGCCCTGCGCCGGGCGATGGCGACGACCGGCTACTCCGACCTCAAGGAGTTCCAGCGTGTCGAGGTGACGGTCGCACGATGACCAGCCGGCTCGGGCCGCAGGAGCGGCAGGCAGCGCTCGACGCGGCCGCCCGGCAGGAGCTCGACGTCGTCGTGGTCGGCGGCGGTGTGGTCGGGGCCGGCGCGGCGCTGGACGCGGTCACCCGCGGCCTGTCGGTGGCGATGTTCGAGGCCCGGGACTGGGCCAGCGGGACGTCGAGCCGCTCGAGCAAGCTCATCCACGGCGGACTGCGCTACCTGGAGATGCTCGACTTCGGACTGGTCCGCGAGGCGTTGCGCGAGCGCGGGCTGCTCACCCAGCGGCTGGCCCCGCACCTGGTGCGCCCGGTGCCGTTCCTCTACCCGCTCAAGCACCGCGGCTGGGAGCGGCTGTACGCCGGAAGCGGCGTTCTGCTCTACGACACCATGGGTGTCTCGTCGGGCACCTCGCGGGGGCTGCCCCGGCACCGGCACCTGACCCGGCGTGGAGCCCTGCGGGCGTGCCCCTCCCTGCGCCGCGATGCGCTGGTCGGCGCCATCCAGTACTACGACGCGCAGGTCGACGACGCGCGGCACACGATGACCGTCGTGCGCACCGCGCAGGCGTACGGCGCGCTGTGCGCCAACCGGGCCCGCGTCATCGGGTTCCTCCGCGAGGGGGAGCGGGTCACCGGCGTCGAGGTCCGCGACCTCGAGTCGGGTGCGACCCTCGAGGTGCGCGCCAAGCAGGTCGTCAACGCCACCGGGGTCTGGACCGACGACACGCAGAAGATGGTGGGGGAGCGCGGCCAGTTCCACGTACGTGCCTCCAAGGGCATCCACCTGGTCGTGCCGCGCGACCGCATCCAGTCCTCGACCGGGCTGATCCTGCGCACCGAGACCTCGGTGCTGTTCGTCATCCCGTGGGGACGGCACTGGATCATCGGCACGACGGACACCGACTGGAACCTGGGCAAGGCCCATCCGGCCGCGTCCAGCTCGGACATCGACTACCTGCTCTCGCACGTCAACGAGGTGCTGGTGACGCCGTTGACCCGGGAGGACGTCGAAGGTGTGTACGCGGGACTGCGGCCTCTGCTCTCCGGCGAGTCGGAGGTGACGTCGAAGCTGTCGCGCGAGCACACCGTCGCCCATCCGGCGCCCGGCCTCGTCGTGGTGGCCGGTGGCAAGTACACGACGTACCGGGTCATGGCCGAGGACGCCATCGACGCGGTGAGCCACGGGCTGGACGACAAGGTCCCGGCGTCCTGCACCGACCGGGTCCCCCTGGCCGGTGCCGAGGGCTATCCGGCGCTGTGGAACTCCCGGGCGCGGCTCGCCGCCCAGCACGGACTGCACGTCGCGCGCGTGGAGCACCTGCTCCAGCGGTACGGCTCACTGGTGCACGAGGTGCTCGCGCTCGTCGACGACGACCGGTCGCTGGGTGAGCCGCTGGAGGGTGCCGAGGACTACCTGCGCGCCGAGGTCGTCTACGCGGCGAGCCACGAGGGTGCCCGGCACCTCGACGACGTGCTCACCCGGCGCACCCGGGTCTCCATCGAGACCTTCGACCGCGGCGTCTCCACGGCGCCGGTCGCGGCCGAGCTCGTCGCGGGCGTCCTCGGCTGGAGCCGGGAGCAGGTGGCCAAGGAGGTCGAGCACTACCTGGCGCGGGTCGAGGCGGAGCGGCTCTCCCAGGAGCAGCCCGACGACCAGACCGCGGACTCGGCCCGGCTGGGCGCACCGGAGATCGTGCCGCTCGCCTGAGGCGGGCACGTACCGGGTGACCGGAGGGCACGCTGCGACCGCCGTTACCAGCGAGTAACATAGGGCCATGCCGTTCCTCCTGGACGACCGGCCGCGCCTCACGGAGGCCGTGGTTGCCTCCGGCGGCGAGACCGTCACCACCCGTGCCCCCTTCACCGGCGAGCCGATCGTCGAGCTGCCCATCTCCACGCCGGAAGACGTCGACCGGGCCTACGAGATCGCCCGGGCAGCCCAGCGGGACTGGGCCGCCCGGCCGGTGGCCGAGCGCGCCAAGGTGCTGCTCCGGGTGCACGACCTGGTGCTCTCCCGCCAGGACGAGGGGCTGGACCTCGTCCAGCTCGAGACGGGCAAGGCGCGCCGGCACGCCTTCGAGGAGGTCGTCGACGTTGCGTTGAACGCGCGGTACTACGGCCGTACCGCGAGCCGGCAACTTCGATCGCAGCGCCGGCTTGGTCTGGTCCCGGGGCTCTCCCAGGTGCGCGAGCTGCGGCACCCCAAGGGCGTGGTGGGCATCATCTCGCCGTGGAACTACCCGCTCAACGTGGGGATCGCCGACGCCCTTCCCGCCTTCGTGGCGGGCAACGCGGTGGTGCACAAGCCCGACACACAGACCGCACTGACCGCCCTGTGGACGCGCGAGGTCGCGCTGGAGGCCGGACTGCCACCCGAGCTGTGGCAGGTCGTCATCGGGCCGGGGACAGTGGTCGGGCGAGCGGTGGTCGACGGCGGCGACTTCGTGTGCTTCACCGGGTCCACCGCAGTCGGCCGCGAGGTGGCCGAGCGGTGCGGACGACGGCTCGTGGGCTGCTCGCTGGAGCTCGGTGGCAAGAACCCCATGATCGTCCTCGAGGACGCCGACCTGCCCCGCGCCACCGAGGCCGCGGTCCGCGACTGCTTCACCGGCGCCGGCCAGCTGTGCGTCTCGATGGAGCGCATCTACGTCGTCGATGCGGTGCACGACGCGTTCCTGGACCGGTTCCTCGAGCGGGTCCGCGGCCTGCGGATGGGCACCGCCTTCGACTACTCGGTCGACCTCGGCTGCCTGGTGTCGCAAGACCAGGTCGAGCGGGTGGCGCGGCACGTCGAGGACGCGGTCGCGAAAGGCGCCCCGGTCCTCTCCGGCGGCCGGCACCGGCCGGACATCGGCCCGCTGTTCTACGAGCCGACGGTCCTGCGCGGGGTCACCGAGGACATGCTGCTGTTCCGCGAGGAGACGTTCGGACCCGTCGTCTCGGTCACCCCCGTCGCGGACGAGGCGGAGGCGCTGCGGCTGGCCAACGACTCGCCGTACGGCCTCAACGCCAGCGTCTGGACCCGCGACGTCGAGCGCGGCCGCCGGCTGGCCGCACGCATCGAGACGGGGACGGTCAGCGTCAACGAGGCGTACGGCGCGGCGTGGGGGGCCACCGCCGCCCCGATGGGCGGACGGAAGGACTCCGGGCTCGGCCGGCGGCACGGCCGCGACGGGCTGCTCAAGTACACCGAACCGCAGACGGTGGCGGTCCAGCGGCTGCAGCCCTTCGCCCCGCCGGACGCGTTCCCGTTCGAGCGGTGGGCGGCCGGGTTCACCGCGGGCCTGCGTTTCATGAAGGCCACCGGCCGACGGTGAGGAGGTGGCGCCGATGACCGGGCACGACTACGACGTGGTCGTCGTGGGCTCCGGCTTCGGCGGCTCGGTGACCGCGCTGCGGCTCACCGAGAAGGGCTACCGGGTCTGCGTGCTCGAGGCCGGCCGCCGGTTCGCCGACGACGAGTTCGCGAAGACCTCGTGGGACGTGCGGAAGTTCCTGTGGGCGCCGCGGCTCGGCTGCTTCGGCATCCAGCGCATCCACTGGCTGGCCGACGTGACGATCCTGGCCGGCGCCGGTGTCGGCGGTGGGTCGCTGGTCTACGCGAACACGCTGTACGAGCCGGACCAGGCGTTCTACGACGACCCGCAGTGGCGCGACATCGCGGACTGGCGGGCCGAGCTCGCGCCCTACTACGCCGTCGCGACCAGGATGCTCGGCGTCGTGCGCAACCCCGACCTGACTCCCAGCGACCTGGCCATGCGTGAGGTTGCCGAGCAGATGGGTGTCGGCCACACGTTCACGCTCACCCCGGTGGCCGTGTTCTTCGGCGACGGCCCCGGCTCGACGGTGCACGACCCGTACTTCGACGGTGCCGGCCCGGCGAGAACCGGTTGCACGCAGTGCGGCTCGTGCATGACCGGCTGCCGGGTGGGCGCCAAGAACACCCTGCCCAAGAACTACCTGTGGCTGGCCGAGCACGCGGGCGCCGAGGTGCGCCCGCTGACCACGGTCACCGCGGTGCGTCCGTTGCGCGGCGGCGGCTACGCCGTCGACACGGTGCGGACGGGCGCCTGGCGTGCCCGGCGCACCCGGCGCACGGTGACGGCGGAGCAGGTCGTGATCGCGGCCGGGGCCTACGGCACCCAGCGGCTGCTGCACCGGATGCGCGACGACGGGGTCCTGCCCGACCTCTCGCCTCGTCTGGGGGAGCTCACCCGCACCAACTCGGAGTCCCTCGTCGGGGCGACCGCGCGGCGAGCGCACGTCGACTACAGCCAGGGGGTCGCGATCACGTCGTCGTTCTGGCCGGAACCGGACACGCACATCGAGCCGGTGCGCTACGGCCGCGGCTCCAACCTGATGGGGCTGCTCTCCACGATGCTGGTCGACGGTGCAAGCGGCCGGTGGAGGACCTGGCTGCGTGCCCTGGCCCGGCACCCGCTCAAGGCGCTGCGGTTCCTGTCGGTCTACCGGTGGTCCGAGCGCACGATCATCGGTCTGGTCATGCAGGCGGTCGACAACTCCATCGT
>DASVBQ010000171.1:0-6451 GCA_036375795.1 Actinomycetes bacterium | reverse complement strand
CACCCGTCGTACGTCGGCCTGCGCAAGCGGCCGCTTGACCGGACCCGGTGTCCAAGATCACCGCAGCGGAGGCGAAGATCTACGTCGTGGTGGTCGCGGGGCAGTTTCGGTGAGCCTGTGGGAGGCGGTGGCCGTCGCCCTGGCCGGCCTCGCCGCAGGCACGATCAACACGGTGGTCGGCTCCGGCACCCTCGTCACGTTCCCCGTCCTGCTCGCGGTCGGGTACCCACCCGTCCTCGCCAACGTCACCAACACCGTCGGACTGGTTCCAGGGTCACTCAGCGGGGCGATCGGCTACCGGGCCGAGCTCTCCGGCCAGCGCCACCGGCTGCGGCGCCTGGGCGTGGCGTCGGTGCTGGGCGGTCTCACCGGCGGCCTGCTGCTGCTCGTGCTGCCGGAGGAGGCCTTCCAGGCGATCGTCCCGGTGCTGATCGGGCTGGCGTGCGTCATGGTGGTCGTCCAGCCGTGGGTTGCCGCCCGGCTGCGCGAGCGGGAGGGCCAGCCGCACCGCGTCCACGGCGGCCCGTTGCTCTACACCGCGATCTTCGCTGCCGGCATCTACGGAGGTTACTTCGGCGCTGCCCAGGGGGTGCTGCTCATCGCCGTGATGGGCCTGCTGCTCGACGAGCACCTGCAGCGCATCAACGCAGCGAAGAACGTGCTCGCCCTGCTGGTGAACGCGGTCGCGGCACTGCTGTTCATCGCGGTGACGGACGTGGCTTGGCAGGCGGCCGCGCTGATCGCCGTCGGCTCGACGGTCGGCGGGCAGGTGGGCGCGTTGGTCGGCCGGCGCATCCCGCAGCCGGTGCTTCGCGGCCTCGTAGTCGTGGTCGGCCTCGTGGCCGTCGTGCAGATCGTGTACTGACCGTGTCGGTCCGGGTCCAGCACGTCGAGGCCGGTGCGCCGGAGCTGAGTGACTACGTCGGGCTCACCGACGTGGACCTCCGTCGCCGCCGCGAGCCGGCCGAGGGACTGTTCATCGCCGAGGGGGAGAAGGTCATCCGCCGCGCGGTGGCGGCCGGCTACCCGGTCCGGTCGCTGCTGCTCGAGGACAAGTGGCTGCCTGCGCTGCACGACGTCGTGGCCGGGCTGGACGCGCCGGTCTACCTCGCGTCGCAGGAGACGCTGCACGCGGTGACCGGGTACGTCGTCCACCGCGGCGCGCTGGCGGCGATGTCCCGTCTCCCGCTCGAGTCCGCGCTGGACCTGGCGGCGCGCTGCCGGCGGATCGTCGTCCTCGAGGACGTGAACGACCACACCAACCTCGGGCTGATCGTGCGGTCGGCCGCTGCGCTCGGCATGGACGCGGTGCTGCTCAGCCCGAGCAGTGCCGACCCCCTCTACCGACGCGCCGTCAAGACCTCGATGGGCGCGGTGTTCGCCGTGCCATGGTCCCGGCTGGACAGCTGGCCCGGGGGGCTGCGCGACCTGCAGGCGCTGGGCTTCACAGTGCTCGCCCTCACGCCTGACGCGGAGGCGACCCCGCTCGCCGACCTGCCCTCGAGCGCGACTCAGCGGTGCGCCGTCGTGCTCGGCGCGGAGGGGCCGGGCCTGAGCCCCCGAGCGCTCGCCCTGGCCGACCATCGGGTGCGGATCCCGATGGCGGCCAGGGTGGACTCACTGAACGTCGCGGCTGCGGCGGCCGTGGCCTTCTACGCCCTGTCTCAGAGCCGGCGGTAGCGTGCCTCGGCGACGCAGTAGGCGCCGAAGCAGACCAGCCCGACGGCTGCTGCCATCAGCAGGAACTGGCCGAAGGGCGCGTCGGCCACGCTCTTGAGCGCGACGTCGAAGCCCTCGGCCATCCCGGGCTGGTGGTCCAGCGCGGCCTTGATGACGAAGATGCCGACGAGGCCGAAGACGATGCCGCGGGCGACGTAGCCGACCTGGCCGAGGCGACGTACCGCCTCGAAGGTCTTCTGGCTCATCCGCGCCGTGTCGAGGTGCTTCTCGAAGTCGGTCTTCAACCCGCGGATGGTGAGCCCGATCGCCACCGCGATGATCACGAGGCCGGCGAAGACGACGATGCCCTGGCCGCCCGGCCACTCGAGCACCTTGGCGGTCATCGACTGGCCGCTGCTGCCCGAGGACGAGCCGGTGACGGTGCGGAAGGACAGGACCGCGAAAGCGAGATAGATCAGCCCGTTGGCGGCGGAGCCCAGGCGCTTGGCCGTGCGCTTCTTCTCGTCGATCTCGTCACGGCGGCCCCACGCCGCCTCGCTGAACCGCCACAGGGCATAGCCGAGGAAGCCGAGCACCATCAACCACAGCACGACGCTGCCGCCAGGCTTCTCGGCCACGGCCTGCAGCGCTCCCTTCTGGTCGGCCTGCTCCGAGTCGCCGAGGGCGATCTGGAAGGCGAGGATTCCGATCAGGGCGTAGACGAGACCCTTGGCGAGGAAGCCGACGCGGGCCACCTTGTTGACGGCGTCGCTGTTGGCGGCCTGGCGAGCGGCGCCGCTCGCGGAGCCGGTTCGGGTCGGCAACGGCGTGGTCATGAGATACCTCCAGTGGCAGGGCAGTGCCTTGGCTCTACCCCGTGGAGGGATGGCAAAGCCTACGATCGACCGGTGGGGTGGCCTCCGGTGCGCACAGCGGGGCTGTCGTGCCTGGTGGCGGTGCTGCTGGGGCTGAGCGCGTGCTCCTCGTCACCCTCGGCCGGACCAGATCCGTCCGCCAGCGCCGTGCCGCATTCGTCCGCCAATACGGCGCCCGAAACCGGCGATGAGCACGCGACCGCACCGGCCGCGCGCCCGGCGTCGGTGCCCTTGCGCGAGGGTGAGCGGGCGATGACGCTGCGTCTTCCCGGTGGTCCTTACCGGCCGGTGGCGCCGGGCGAGGGGCGGGACGACTACCGCTGCTTCCTGATCGACCCGGGCTTCCCACGGGACGTGTTCGTCACCGGCTCGGACGTACTGCCGGGCAACCCCGCCGTCGTGCACCACGCGATCCTGTTCGCCGTGCCGCCCGAGCAGGTGGCAACGGCCGAGGCGCACGACGCCGCGACACCCGGCCGCGGGTGGACCTGCTTCGGCGGCTCCGCGGTCCCGGGCGACGGTTCGTCGGCCGGGCGAGCCCTGGACTCCGCCCCCTGGCTCGCGGCCTGGGCACCAGGCGGCGGCGAGACCGTCTTCCGCCAGCGCACGGGCAAGCGGCTGGCCGCCGGGAGCCGGGTCGTGCTCCAGGTGCACTACAACCTGCGTGAGGGGGGCGGGCCGGACGACACGACCGTCCGGCTGCGGTGGATGCCCGGCACGGCCGACCTGCGTGCTCTCGAGACGATGCTCCTCGTCGCACCGGTGGAGCTGCCGTGCACGTCGCAGGAGACCGGGGTCCTCTGCGATCGCTCGCAGTCGGTGCTCGACCTGGTCGCACGCTTCGGTCAGGGCGCGGGACGCACCGTGGCCGGACTCCAGCTCCTCTGCGACGGCAACATGCTCGACCCTCGCGCCGGACCGACCCAGACCTGCGATCGACGGGCACCGCAGGACATGGTCGTGCGGGCGGTCGCCGGCCACATGCACCTGCTGGGACGGTCCATCCGGGTCCAGCTCTCCCCGGGCACACCGACCGAACGGACCCTGCTCGACCGGCCGGTGTGGGACTTCGACGACCAGCGCGCGACGCCGCTGCCCCGGCCCGTCCGCGTGCGGCGGGGCGACAGGCTCCGGGTGACCTGCACCCATGACGCGGGCCTACGGTCGATGCTGCCGGAGCTCGCGGACGAGGAACCGCGGTACGTCACGTGGGGTGAGGGGACGTCCGACGAGATGTGCCTCGGGATCGTGCAGTACACCCGCGACTGACGCGCCGAGGGAGGTGGCGTGGCGCAGGTCGATGTTGCCGGGCTCCGGATCGGCTACGAACGCGCGGGCAACGGCCCGCTGGTCGTGCTGCTGCACGGATATGTCGGCGACGGCCGCAGCACCTGGCACCACCAGCTCGAGGCGTTCGCCGATGACTTCACCGTCGTGGCCTGGGACATGCCGGGTGCCGGTCGGTCATCCGACCCGCCGGAGAGCTTTCGGTTGCCGGACTACGCCGACTGCCTGACGAGGTTCGTGGATGCCCTCGAGCTGGGCCGACCACACCTGGTGGGGCTGTCGTTCGGTGGCGGGCTCGCGCTGGAGGTCTACCGGCGGCACCCCACCGTGCCCAGGACGCTGACCCTGGCGGGCGCCTACGCCGGCTGGGCGGGGTCCCTTCCACCTGAAGACGTCGAGCACCGGTTGCGGCAGGCACTGGAGCTGGCCGAGCAGACACCCGACGACCTGGTCCGCGCGATCGCCCCGACGCTGTTCTCCGCGTCCGCGCCGCGGGAGCTCGTCGACGAGTTCGCCGCCGGCATGGCCGGGTTCCACCCGGCTGGCCTGCGAGTGATGGCGCGGTCGTTCGCCGAAGCCGATCTGCGCGCCGTGCTGCCGACCATCTCGGTGCCCACCCTGCTGCTGTACGGCGACCGGGACGTGCGAGCGCCGGTCAGCATCGGGCAGGCGCTGCACGACGCGATCCCGACCTCCCGGCTCGTCGTCCTGCCCGGCGCCGGCCACCTGAGCAGCGTGGAGGCCGCCGACCGGTTCAACACCGAGGTGCGGGAGTTCCTCCTGTCCTGACGGGCTACTCCGGCGTGGCCTGCGCTGGGCGGACCCGGCGCGCGACCTCGATGATGCTGCTCTCGTTCTGGTCGCCGAGGCCCGCTGCCAAGAGGCGGTCGAGACCATCCAGCGCGGCCCGCCCGAGCGGTGCGTCGAGACCCAGCTTCTCGGCCAGCCGGACGCCGTAGGTCGCGTCCTTGCGACGCAGACGGCCCGAGAACACGATGTCCCGCGCGTGGTCGCCGTCAGCCATCCGCCGACTGTTTCGCACCACCTGCGGACTGGCCGCCTGGCCGGAGGCGATGGCGCGGGCCACCTGGTCCAGATCGAGCCCGGCGCGTTCTGCCAAGGCCATGCCTTCCGCGGCCGCGGCGATCTGTACCGCACCCATCAGGTTGATGATCAGCTTGTACGCGGTGCCCGCCCCCGGCGGGCCGAAGTGCAGCCGGTCGACGGAGAGCGGCAGCAGCAGCGGCTCGGCAGCGTCGAGGTCGGCTCCGTCCGCCCCGATGAGCAGCGTCAACCGGCCGGCGGCCGCGGCGTCGGGCAGACCGGTCACCGGGCAGTCGAGGAAGCGCAGCCCCCGCGTCCTGGCGGTCGCCGAGAGCTCGAGAACCCAGTCGTGGGACAGCGTCGAGCAGTCGATCGCGAAGGCCCCCGGCTGCACGTCGGCGGCGAGCACGCCATCGGGTCCCAGCCACACGGTCCGGGAAGCCCGGTCGTCGCTGACCATCACGAACACCGCCTCGGCCCCGGACGCCGCATCCCTGGGGGAGTCGGCCAAGCGGGCGCCGCCGCCGACCAGCGCCGAAGCCTTGTCGCGCGTGCGGTTGAACACGACGAGCTCATGGCCGGCATGAAGCAGGCGCTGGGCCATCCCTCCACCCATGCGGCCGAGACCGATGAACGCAAGGCGCGACATGGCGCCAATCTAGATCGCCCCGCGCCGCGGCCGGAGGCGACAGGGCCAGACCGCGTCGTACCCGTCCGATCAGGGCTGACCGGCGTGCCAGCGGCGCAGCAGGTCCTGCTCGCGCTCGGGCGCCAGCCCGGTGCCCGCCGGCATCTCGACCCGCTGGGCCCACGCCCAGGTGTCGCGGACTGTGTCGGCGAGCGGCCGTGGCTCCAGGCCGGTGCCGTACGCCTTGCCCGGGTCGGCAGCCATCATCAGCACGGCCGGGTCGCCCGCGCTCCACAGCGGCAACGCGCCGTCGTCGACTCCCTCGGCGAGCAGGAACGCAGAGTCGACCCAGGTCAACGTCGTGCCCGGAGGAGCGACCGCGTCGCGGATCGCGGCGAGCTGGTCGCCCCAGGAGAAGGGCGGAGCCGGGCTCGCGGCGTGGAACGCGCCGGAGGCCCCCTGCTCGAGCAGGCCGACCATCCAGGCCGCCATGTCGCGTACGTCGATGACCTGGGCGGGTGCCTCCGCCGGCCCCGGTGCGAGAACCTCGCCGCCGCGGGCCAGCCGGTCGACCCACCACGGGAAGCGCCAGGTGTAGTCGTCCGGCCCGACGACGTACGTCGGCCGGACCACGATCGTGGACGGGCCGAAGCGGTCCACCCCGGCGCGCTCGCAGAGCACCTTCAGCCCGCCGTACGTATCGCCGGTCACCTCCTCGACGCTGGGGTCGTCGAGCTCGGCCAGCGGGGAGTCCTCGGTGTAGCCAGCGCGCTCAGGCGGGGCGTACGCCGACACGCTCGACACCAGAAGGTACCGACCGCCGCGCTGGCCGAGCGCGTCGGCGAGCCGCTGCACCTGGCGCGGGACGTACGCGCAGGTGTCGACCGTGGCGTCCCACTCGCCCTCGGCAAGGGCGGAGAGGTCGGCGTCGCGGTCGCCGGTCAGGGCCTCGACCCGA
>DASVBQ010000164.1:0-14657 GCA_036375795.1 Actinomycetes bacterium | reverse complement strand
GCCGAACGTGCGTGGCCGAGTGGGCGCGAGCGCACCGGCCGCGCAAGCTGGCCGATCCACCTGAGGTCCCGGTCGGACACAAATGGTGCCGTCGATGCGACCAGACAAAGCCGACCGAGGAATTCGCCTCGAACACGAGAGCTCGCGACGGTCTGCAGACCTACTGCAGGTCTTGCGGCGCGTCGATCTATCGGACGAAGCGGGAACAGGCCGGCCATCTCGTCCGTCCAGCGGACGTTCCCGAAGCTCACAAGTTCTGTCGCACCTGTGGCACGGTCAAACCGTTGTCCGAGTGGTCCCTGAACAAGTCGGCCTCGGACGGCTACCAGACCCGGTGCAAGGAGTGTGCTCGCGCCGCGGGACGTCGTGAACACCTGAGCAAGGCGTACGGCCTCACGACGGAGGACGTTGCAGAGCTGATCGCGCAGCAGAACGGCATCTGTGTCATCTGCCTGCGTTCACCAGCCGTCCACGTCGACCACGACCACGCGACCGGCGAGGTCCGGGGGATGCTCTGCTTCCCGTGCAACGCAGCGCTCGGCCAACTCGACGACGACCTGGACAGGCTGCGCCGTGCGGCTGACTACCTCGAAGGACGCAAGCTCGTGATGCGGAGGACCCACCCCGGGGTCGTCGAGATCACGTACCCGGAGCCGGCTCGGTCGTCACCACCTGCGCGGCGGCTCGCACCGCCCCTCCCGCCGATCGACATCGACCAGTTGCGCCAACTGGCCCGGCTCGCTCGAGGTAGGCACGCCGGCTGAGTTCCCGGCAGTAGGGTCAGGGCCAGCCCTACTCGACCGACGAAAGAGAACAGCAGGTGACCCAGCACGCTGGCTCCGGGCGTCTACCGGCTGCGTTCCTGACCCCCGGCAGCTCGTCGTTCACCGAGTTCCTCGGTGACCACGCCCCGGAGCTCCTGCCCGGCCGGCGCACACCACCGCTGACCGCGATGACCACCGAGGCCCCGCACGGCACGACGATCGTGGCGCTGACCTTCCCCGGCGGTGTCGTGATGGCCGGTGACCGCCGGGCGACGATGGGCAACTACATCGCCCAGCGCGACATCGAGAAGGTCTTCCACGCCGACGAGTTCTCCTGCGTGGGCATCGCCGGCGCCGCCGGCATCGCGATCGAGATGGTGCGGCTGTTCCAGGTAGAGCTCGAGCACTACGAGAAGATCGAGGGCGCCACGCTGTCCCTCGAGGGCAAGGCCAACCGGCTCGCGCTGATGATCCGCGGCAACCTCGCGATGGCGCTGCAAGGCCTAGCGGTCGTCCCGCTGTTCGCCGGCTACGACCTCGACGTCGACGACCCGGCCCAGGCAGGCCGGCTCTTCTCGTACGACGTGACCGGCGGCCGCTACGAGGAGCAGAAGTTCCACTCGGTCGGGTCCGGCTCCGTGTTCGCCCGCGGGGCGCTGAAGAAGCTGTGGCGGAACGACTTCTCGGAGAGCGACGCGGCGCTGTGCGTCGTGCAGTCGCTCTACGACGCCGCCGACGAGGACTCCGCCACCGGTGGACCCGACATGACCCGGCGCATCTTCCCGGTCGTCTCCGTCGTGACCGCCGAGGGCTACCGCCGCCTCTCCGACGAGGAGGTCGGTGCGATCGTCGACACCGTCATGTCGGCCCGCATGGACAACCCCGGCGGCCCGCAGGCGCCCCTGCGATGATCCACCCCGCCCACCTCGAGACCACGACCCGGGAGCGCTTCTCGTGACGATGCCGTTCGGTTACGTCTCGCCCGAGCAGGTGATGAAGGACCGCGCCGACTACGCCCGCAAGGGCATCGCCCGCGGCCGCAGCGTCGTCGTCATCGCCTACGACGGCGGCATCCTGTTCGTCGCAGAGAACCTCTCCCGCGCCCTGCACAAGATCTCCGAGATCTACGACCGCATCGCGTTCGCCGCGGTCGGCAAGTACAACGAGTTCGAGAACCTCCGGATGGCCGGGGTTCGCTACGCCGACCTGCGCGGCTACTCCTACGACCGCCAGGACGTCACCGGCCGGGGGCTGGCCAACGTGTTCGCCCAGACCCTCGGCACCATCTTCACCGTCGACTCCAAGCCGTACGAGGTCGAGATCGTCATCGCCGAGGTGGGCGAGACGCCGGAGGAGGACCAGATCTACCGGCTCACGTACGACGGGTCGGTCGCCGACGAGCACGGCTTCATCGCGATGGGCGGCTCGGGAGAGCAGATCACGCAGTCCCTGCAGGAGCGCTACCGCGACGGCATGTCGCTGGAGGAGGCGCTCCGCACGGCCGTGGAGCTGCTCGGCGCCGACCCCGTGACCGGCGAGCAGCGCACGCTCACCGCCGCCCAGCTCGAGGTTGCCGTGCTCGAGCGCGCCCGGCCGCGCCGCAAGTTCCGCCGGCTCGGCGGCGCCACCCTGACGGCGCTGCTCGGCGAGCCCTCCGGAGCCCCGACGCGCACCGCCCCGCGCCCCGACGAGCGGGAGACGCCGCCGCCGACCTCGCTCGCCGGCGGCTCGCACGAGCCGCCCGGGCCGGAGCACGGCCAGCACGGCGAGCACTCCGACGGGTGAGTGCCACCGACGACCGTGACCAGGTGGCGCACCGTCCCGTGCTGCCGTGGGAGCTGCTGACCGAGCGGCCGCGCACCGACGGGTGGCTGCCGGTCACGACCCGGACCTACCGGATGCCCGACGGCTCGGTCTCCGACTGGGACATCCACACGACGCCGTTCACGACCGTCGCCGTGCTGGCCCTGACCGACGAGGACGACGTCGTCCTCGCCCGGCAGTTCCGGCCCGGGCCAGGCGCCATCGTGCTCGACCTGCCGGGCGGCATCGTCGACCCCGGTGAGGACCTGCTCACGGCGGCCGTCCGCGAGCTGCGCGAGGAGACCGGCTTCACCTGCGAGTCGGTCGAGGTCGCCGGCTCCTGCTGGGCGTTCGGGGCGTCGACCTGGCGGCGGAACGTGACCGTGGCCCGTGGCTGCCGGTCACTCGGCGCCGTGGCGTCCTGGGGCGGCGACGAGTACTGCGAGCCGGTCGTAGTGACCCTCGCCGACCTCCGGGAGATCGCCCGCGCCGGGGACTCCACCGACGTCGACCTCGTCTACCTGGCCCTGGACGCCGCCGGCCTCCTCTGAGCGCCATGAGTCGTCAGGCTCACGGCCTTTCCCGTCGCCGGTCAAGCCACGGGCCTTGATCGCTGGGCGGGGCGGAGCCGCCGCTGACTGAACACTCCACCCGTAGGCTGCTCCTGGCCGGCGCAGGTGCCGGCGCATCACGATCGGGGGCAGGACGATGGGACACGAGCACGTTCGGGCGGCGGGTCGTGCGCTGGTGGCACTGCTCGTCGTCGTGGCGCTGGGGGTCCCGCTCGGACCCGGGCCGGCGCAGGCGGCCGAGCACGCCACCAAGCGGGTCAGCTTCCGCGGCGCGTCCGTCGCGGTGCCCGAGTCGTGGCCCGTCGTCACCCTGCGAGGCCGGCCGGGCTGTGTCCGGCTCGACCGGCACGCCGTCTACGTCGGTGACCCGACCGTCTCGACCTGCCCGGCCCGACTG
Source organism: Actinomycetes bacterium (assembly GCA_036375795.1). GTDB lineage: Bacteria > Actinomycetota > Actinomycetes > JACCUZ01 > JACCUZ01 > DASVBQ01. The sequence continues at coordinate 11,121 of DASVBQ010000164.1, read as the reverse complement.
GTCGGCCGCAAGGCCGCCGTCCACCTGACCACCGAGCGCCCGCAGGGCGCCAGCTCTCGCGACCTCGTCGTCGGCAAGCGCGGAGAGGACGTGCGCGTCGTGGTCTGGGCCGGCGCCAGCAGCAGGGCGGCTCGCCGGGTCGCCGACACGGTGACCTACGACGGCAACGACGCCGGCACGACCCTGCGGTCGGGCGAGGCCACCACCCCGCGGGCCACGTCGGCGGTCGGCACGCGCGCGGTGAGCAGCACCGGGTCGTCCCGCTCGCTCGCCGACACCGTCTACACGGGCCCCGGCTTCGACGCGTGCACCGCCCGCCCGCTCTCGGAGATGGCCACCTGGTTCTCCGCGTCGCCGTACAAGGCGGCCAACATGTACATCGGCGGAGCCAGCCGTGGCTGCGCCCAGCCGGAGCTCACCGCGTCCTGGGTGAGCAGCGTTGTCGCGCAGGGGTGGGTGCTCATCCCGACGTACGTCGGCCTGCAGGCACCATGCGTCACGCGCGACAGCATCACCACCCGCATCGACCCGACGCAGGCGGCGGCCCAAGGCGTCGCCGCCGCGGACGACGCGGTCGCCCAGCTGAACGCCCTCGGCCTCGGCATCGGCAACCCGATCTACTTCGACATGGAGGCGTTCACCTACTCGGACACCGCGTGCCGGCAGGCGGTTCTCGACTTCCTGGACTCCTGGACCGCCCAGCTGCACTACCGCGGGTACGTCTCCGGCCTCTACGGCAGCGCCAGCTCGACGATCAGGGCGGTGGTGTCACAGCTGTCCAACCCGGCCTTCGACCAGCCCGACCAGCTGTGGATCGCCCGCTGGTGCGCCGACCCGACCGCGCCGACCTGTGACACGAGCACCAACGACCCCGAGGTCCCCGCCGACCAGTGGGCCGACCACCAGCGCATCAAGCAGTACCGCGGCGGCCATCTGGAGACCTGGGGCGGGGTGACGATCAACATCGACAACAACACCGTGGACGCGGCCGTCTCGCCGTCGCAGCTGGCGGGCGAGGGGGCGTTCGTCTCGGTCAGCGGGTCCGCCGAGGTCTACCGGATCGCGGGCGGAGCGCCGATCTTCACCAGCTCCTGGGAGTCGGTCGGCCTGCCGCCGCAGCCGGTCCAGACGCTGTCAGCCACGCAGTTCGACTCGCTGCCCGATCGGCCGGACGACGGCACGTTCCTCGTCGGCGGTGCGACCGGGCAGGTCTACCGGGTGGTCGGCGGAGTCGCCACGTTCGTCCCGTCCTGGGCTCCGTACGGCGGGCCGCAGCCGACCATCACCGTCGACCAGGCCGCCCTCGACAACGCCGGCACCGGTGGCGTCTGGAACCACCTGACCAGCGGGCGCCCGACGGTCCGGACGACGGGGCCGACGGAGCGGGGGACCATCGACGCCAAGACCCGGTTCACCTACCAGGGCGGCATCAGCTCGAGCGCGGTCGCCACGTACGACGTCCGGTGGCGCAAGGCGCCGTGGGACGGCACGTACGGGCCGTGGACCCGGCCCGCCACGTGGCAGCGCACACCCAACCTCGACGCACCGCTGGGCCTGCGTCCCGGCAACACCTACTGCGTGTCCGTCCGCGCGCGGAACCGGGCCGGCCAGATCTCCGGCTGGTCGGGCAGCCGCTGCCTGGCCCGCGCCCTCGACGACCGCAGGCTGACCCCGTCGAGCGGCTGGAGGGCGCGGACCGGATCCCGCTACTACGCCGGGACCTTCCGGGCCACGACGCAGAAGGGGGCCACCCTCACCCGCACCGGAGCCCGGCTGAAGCGGGTCGGGATCGTGGCCACGACGTGTCGGGTCTGCGGCAGGGTCAACGTCCTCGTCGACGGCAAGCGGGTCGGCCGCGTCAACCTGGCGGCTCCCACGACCCGGCGGCGACAGGTGATCATGCTCCCGGCGTTCCGGAGGCAGAAGGCCACGGTCACGATCACGGTGCGCTCGAGCGGCCTTCGCGTGCAGATCGACGGCCTGGTGGTCAGCCGCGGCTAGCGGGTCACCGCTCGGGCGCGGGCGAGACGTCGTCGTCCGAGCGCTTCTCGGCGCCGAGCGGGCGGTCGGTAGCCTCGCTGCCGCGGTCCATCAGCGGCACCTCGGGGTCGTCGTTGCGCAACGACTCGGTGGTCTCGACCATCTGGTCGGTCTCGGTGTCGTGGTCGCGCTCGCTGAAGGCTTCGGTCATGCCGAAAGGCTTGTCCGCCCTCGCCACGCGCAAACCGGCACTGCGGACTATCCCTCCCGGAGCCGCTCGCCCGGCGTACGGTGACGGGATGGACCGCCGCATCTTCGGTTTGGAGAACGAGTACGGCGTCACCTGCACGTTCCGCGGCCAGCGGCGGCTCTCCCCGGACGAGGTGGCGAGATACCTCTTCCGGCGGGTCGTGTCGTGGGGGCGCAGCAGCAACGTCTTCCTGCGCAACGGCGCGCGGCTCTACCTCGACGTCGGGAGCCACCCGGAGTACGCCACGCCGGAGTGCGACGACATCCGCCAGCTCGTCATCCACGACAAGGCAGGGGAGCGGATCCTCGAGGGGCTGCTCGTCGACGCCGAGCGGCGGCTGCGCGAGGAGGGCATCGCGGGCGACGTCTATCTGTTCAAGAACAACACCGACTCCGCCGGCAACTCCTACGGCTGCCACGAGAACTACCTCGTCGGCCGGCACGGCGAGTTCACCCGGCTGGCCGACGTGCTCATCCCGTTCCTGGTGAGCCGGCAGATCGTGTGCGGCGCCGGCAAGGTCTTGCAGACACCGCGCGGCGCGGTCTTCTGCGTCAGCCAGCGTGCCGAGCACATCTGGGAAGGCGTGTCCTCGGCCACCACCCGCTCCCGGCCGATCATCAACACCCGCGACGAGCCGCACGCGGACGCCGAGCGCTACCGCCGGCTGCACGTCATCGTCGGCGACTCGAACATGAGCGAGACCACGACGCTGCTCAAGCTCGGCGCCACCGACCTCGTCCTGCGGATGGTCGAGGCCAACGTCGTGATGCGCGACCTCACGCTGGAGAACCCGATCCGCGCGATCCGCGAGATCAGCCACGACGTGACGGGGCGGCGCAAGGTCCGGCTCGCCAACGGTCGGGAGGCCAGCGCGCTCGAGATCCAGACCGAGTACCTCACGAAGGCCCGCGACTTCGCCTCGCGCCGGGGCATCGACGAGGGGATCGTGAAGCAGGTTCTCGACCTCTGGGAGCGCACGCTCGCGGCCGTGGAGACCGGCGACCTCGACGCCGTCGCCACCGAGATCGACTGGGTGATGAAGCACAAGCTGATCGAGCGATACAGCGCGAAACACGACCTGCCGCTGTCCTCGCCACGGATCGCCCAGATCGACCTCGCCTACCACGACATCTCCCGCGAGCGCGGGCTGTTCTACCTCCTGCAGCGCAAGGGGACAGCCGAGCGGATCGCGTCGGACATCGAGATCTTCCACGCCAAGTCGGTGCCGCCGCAGACGACGCGGGCCCGGCTGCGGGGCGAGTTCATCCGCCGGGCCCAGGAGCGCCGTCGCGACTTCACCGTCGACTGGGTGCACCTCAAGCTCAACGACCAGGCCCAGCGCACCGTGCTGTGCAAGGACCCGTTCCGCTCGGTCGACGAGCGGGTGGAGAAGCTCATCGCGAGCATGTGAGGGGACGCCGCTTTCGCACCCGTCCGGCATCGCGGGTTAGGGTGGCCGGGTTCCCACCCCCTTCTCCGAGGTTCCTTCGTGCGCCGAATCGCCCTGCTGATCATCCCGACGTTGCTGGCCGGCCTGCTCGCCGCGTGCAGCAGCGGTGACGACGGCTCCGGCCTGCCGGAGGTCACCGGTAAGTACGGCGCCAAGCCGAAGGTCGCGGTGGACAAGGGCAGCGAGCCCACCGGCAAGCTCGAGTCGACGGTGCTCACCGAGGGGGACGGCCGCAAGGTGGCCGAGGGTGACCTTCTCGTGGCCGACTACCTCGGCGAGATCTACCGCAGCGGAAAGGTCTTCGACAACTCCTACGACCGCGGCGAGCCGGCTGCCTTCGCGCTGAAGAGCGGGCCGGGCGGCGTCATCTCGGGTTGGGTCAAGGCGCTCACCGGGGTGCCGGTGGGCAGCCGCGTGCTGCTCGTCGCGCCCCCCAAGGAGGGCTACGGCAAGACCGGCAACCCGCAGGCGGGCATCAAGGGCACCGACTCGCTCGTCTTCGTCGTCGACGTCATCGCCGCGTACAGCGGCAAGACGCTGCCGAAGTCGACGCCCGTCACCGACCTGCCCGCCGACCTGCCGAACGTCGAGGGGACGACCGACCCGAAGGTCACCGTCCCCGAGGGCACGACGCCACCCAAGGAGCCGGAGACCACGGTGCTGGCGACCGGCACCGGCCCCGAGGTGGTGAAGGGCAAGCTCGGCATCGTGCAGTACACGGCGGTCGACTGGACCGGCGGAGCCCTGAGCAGCACCTGGCAGGAGGGGCCGCAGGGGGGCGGCGTTCCCGGACCGCAGGGCGTGCCGGTCGGCGGCGAGCAGCCCAGCCCGTTCGACCTGCTGGTCGGCATCCCGGTCGGCAGCCGGGTCCTGCTCGAGCTGCCGGCGCAGACCGGCTCGGACGCCGCCAAGGAGAGCGTCGCCGTCGTCATCGACATCCTCGGCCAGCACGGCCCCGCGAAGGAGACCGCCTGATGAGCGAGAAGCCCGAGATCGACTTCCCCGACGGTCCGGCGCCGAGCGACCTGCAGGTCATCGATCTCGTCGAGGGTGACGGGACCGAGGCGGCGCCGGGCCGCACCGCGGTCGTCCACTACGTCGGCGTGGCCTACTCCACCGGTGAGGAGTTCGACGCCTCCTGGAACCGCGGGGAGCCCTTCGCGTTCCCGCTCGGGGCCGGCAACGTCATCGCCGGCTGGGACCGAGGGGTCGTCGGGATGAAGGTGGGTGGCCGCCGCCGGCTGGTGATCCCGCCCGACCTCGCGTACGGCGAGCGCGGCGCCGGTGCCGTCATCGCCCCGGGCGAGACCCTGATCTTCGTGGTGGACCTGCTCGACGTCCGCTGACCCGTCACGGGCAGGAATCACCCGCGCGTGACCATTGCCGGAAACGGTAGGTTCGACACGTGTCCGCGCAGAAGACAGAGCGGCTGCTCAATCTCGTCATCTGCCTCCTGTCGACCCGGCAGTTCCTCGCCAAGGAGCAGATCCGCACTGCCGTGCCGCAGTACGCCGAGTGCGCCACCGACGAGGCCTTCGACCGCATGTTCGAGCGGGACAAGGAAGAGCTGCGGGACATGGGAATCCCGCTCGAGACCGGCGGGAACGACGCCTGGTTCGACGACGAGGTGGGCTACCGCGTCGACCGGGCCGCGTACGCCGTGCCCGAGGTCCGGTTCGAGCCCGACGAGCTGGCGGTGCTCGGCCTCGCCTCCCGGGTCTGGCAGCAGGCGAGCCTCGCCGCGCCGGCCTCGCGCGCGTTGCTCAAGCTGAAGGCGGACGGCATCGAGCCGGACGGGTCCAGCCTGGTCGGCATCGAGCCACGGGTGCGGACCAGCGAACCGTCGTTCGAGGCGGTCTACGCGGCGGTGCGCGACCGGCGGGCGATCAGCTTCCCCTACCGCACCTCGGGCACCGGCCCGCCCCGGGTCCGGCACCTGGAGCCGTGGGGGATCGTCTCCCGGCACGGGCGGTGGTACGTCGTGGGTCACGACCGCGATCGCGGCGCCACCCGGGTCTTCCGGCTGTCCCGCATCGCCGGCTCCGTCTCGCCCATCGGCCCCGCCGGCGAGGTGATCGTCCCCGACGGCATCGACATCCGGGCCCAGGTCGTGGCGCTCGTTCCTCCCCAGCTCTCCGGCCGGGCCGTGCTCTGCGCCCGCCCCGGGTGCTGCCTGGCGCTGCGCCGCCGCGCCGTCGCCACCCGGCGGGCGGGAGACGGGTGGGACGAGCTCACGGTTCCCTTCGGCGACGCGGAGGTCCTCGCCGAGGAGGTCGCCGGATTCGGGCCCGACGTGCGCGTCGTCGACCCGCCGGCGGTGCGCGACGCGGTCGTCCGCCGGCTCCGCGGCGCGCTCGCCGGCAGCGCCGAGACCCTGGCGGCGGTGCGACCATGAGCACCGGCGCGACGGAGCGGCTGTCCCGCCTGCTGGCGATGGTCCCGTACCTCGTAGGCCGACAAGGCATCCCGCTCGCCGAGGCGGCCGCGGAGTTCGGCATCACCGAGCGGCAGCTGGTGAAGGACCTGGAGCTGTTGTTCGTCTGCGGCACGCCGGGGCACCTGCCCGACGACCTCATCGAGGCCGAGTGGGGGGACGGTCACGTCTACCTCGGCAACGCCGACCCGATCGCCCGACCGTTGCGGCTGGGAGTGGACGAGTCCCTGGCCCTGCTCGTGGGCCTGCGGGCGCTCGCCGACGTGCCCGGCCTGCACGACCGGGACGCCCTGGAGCGCACCCTCGCCAAGCTGGAGGCTGCCGCCGGGGAGTCGGCCGCAGCCAGCGCGCAGGTCTCCGTCGAGGTCGGAGAGCAGGTCGGTCCGCTCGCGGAGGTCCGTGCGGCGCTGGCCGGGCGGCGTCGGCTGCACCTCACCTACTTCGTCCCCTCGCGGGACGAGACCACCGAGCGCGACGTCGACCCGATGCGGGTCCTCATGGTCGACGGCAGGTGGTACCTCGAGGGCTGGTGCCACCGGGCCGAGGAGGTCCGGCTGTTCCGGATGGACCGGGTCGAAGCGGTCACGGTCCTCGACGTGCCGGCCCAGGTGCCCGACGCGGCGGCGGGCCGCGACCTGGGAGAGGGGCTCTTCCAGCCCTCGCCCGAGGACACTGTCGTCACCCTCGAGCTCGGGCCGGCCGCGCACTGGGTCGTCGACTACTACCCGGTGGAGTCCGTCGACCGGCTCCCGAACGACCGGTTGCTCGTCCGGCTGCGGGCGGCTGACGACCGGTGGCTGCGGACCCTGGCGCTGCGCCTGGGCGGGGCAGCGCGGGTCCTCGACCCGCCGGAGCTCGCCGCGGCGGTCGCCCGGCGTGCCGAGGAGGCGCTCGCCGCCTACGCCGGCACCTGAGGCCACCACCCCAGCCCGTCGCGACAGAACTCTCAAGCCCGCTCCGGCCCCTGCCGAACATCTGGGTGTCGCCCCGAGACGGGGCAGCCCGAACAGGGCCTGGAGGAGGGGAACGGCCGTGACGACCATCAAGACCTCGTGCCCCGTCTGCGGGGATGTCGAGCTCACGCCGACGCAGATGCGGCTCGTGGTCTGCACCCGCTCCGAGTGGTCCTTCTACTCCTTCCTCTGCACCACCTGCCAGGACGAGATCAAGAAGCCGGCCGACTCCGAGGTCGTCACGCTCCTCGTGTCCGGTGGCGTCGTCGCCGAGCAGTGGGTCATCCCCGCGGAGGCGCTGGAAGAGCACGAGGGTTCGGCCATCACGTACGACGACGTGCTCGACTTCGCGCTCGAGCTGGACCGGGTCGACCTGCTGGCCGCCCTGATCACCCCGCGCGTCGGCGCCTGACCCGGTCAGTACCCTCGCCCACATGACGTGGGTGGTCATCTGGGCTGCACTGGTCCTCGGCGCGTGCGCGGTCCTGTTCCTGCTGGGCCGTCGGCTCTGGCGCCAGATCAAGGCGCTCACCGCCGAGCTCGGCGTGGCCTCGGACCGGCTCGGCGAGATCACCGACCGGCTCGCCGACCTCGAGGCGGCCCGCGAGGCCGTCGAGCAGGACTGGGACGGCGTACGATCGCGGGGACAGCGTCGACGACCCTGAGGTGACCATGTTCCGACAGCTCGGAGCCCCCGAGATCATCATGATCCTCGTGGTGCTCGTCCTCCTGTTCGGGGCCAAGCGGCTGCCGGACGCCGCACGAAGCCTCGGGCGCTCCATGCGCATCTTCAAGTCCGAGGTCAAGGAGATGCGCACCGACGACAATCCCGCTCCCCCCTCCGCTGCGGAACGTCCCCGCGAGGTCGAGGGCCGCGTCGTCGACCCGCCCCGTGTCGAGGAGTCGCCCCGCGTCTCCGCACCGGAGCAGGCCGAGCGCGACCGCTGAGCGGCGCGGCTGACCCTCGGTGACCTCCATCGGCGAGCGACGCGTGCGACGTCGCGGACGGCCGCAGCGGGACCCCGAAGGGCGGATGCCGCTCGCTGCCCATCTCGGTGAGCTGCGGGTCCGGCTCACCCGCTCCGTGCTCGCCATCGTCGCCGCGTCGATCGTCGCGGCCTTCTTCTACGACCAGCTGTTCGAGCTGGTCACCGCGCCGTTCGACACGATCCGCGAGCAGTACGAGCGCGAAGGCGCCACGGTCACCCTGAACTTCGGCAACATCGGCGACCCCTTCACGTTCGCCCTCAAGATCTGCGCGATGGCCGGCATCTTCGCCGCCAGCCCGGTGTGGATGTACAACCTCTGGGCCTTCGTCGCCCCCGGCCTGCACCAGCGGGAGAAGCGTTACGGCATCGCTTTCGTCGCGGTGAGCGTGCCGCTGTTCCTGGGCGGCGCCGTGCTGGCGTACCTGTTCCTGCCGAAGGGCTTCGACCTGCTCATCGGCTTCAACCCCGACCCGCAGAGCGTGGCCAACATCATCGGGCTCAACGACTACCTGTCGTTCGTGCTGCGGATGTTCCTCGTCTTCGGGATCGCGATGGTCCTGCCGGTGTTCCTCGTGGCGCTCAACCTGGCCGGCATCGTGACCGGGCGGGCCCTGCTCAAGGCCTGGCGACCGGTGATCCTCGGTGCCTTCGTGTTCGCCGCGATCGCCACGCCGTCCGGAGACCCCTACACGATGACTGCCCTGGCCGTGCCGATGCTCGTGCTCTACTACGCGGCCGCGGGCATCTCCCTGCTCACCGACCGACGTCGCCGACGGGCCGGCATCGACGGTCTCGACTACGCGGCGCTGGACGACGACCAGGCCAGCCCGCTGGACGCCCCTCGGCGGGACGACCCGGACCGCTAACCTTCCCCGCGTGAGAACCGAGTGACCCGCCGGATCGCCCTGCTCGTCAACCCCACGTCCGGCGGCGGACGCGGCGCGCGGCTGCTCCACCCGGTCGCGGAGCGGCTGCGCCGGTCGGACGCGGAGGTCGACGTCGTGATCGGCCGGGACGGTGACGAGGCCTTCGACCGGCTGCGGGACCGCCTCGCGGAAGGGCTGGACGGCGTCGTCGCCCTCGGCGGCGACGGGCTGGTCAACATCGCACTTCAGGTCGTCGGCGGCACGGGCGTGCCGCTCGGCGTCGTCCCCGCCGGCACCGGCAACGACATCGCCCGATCGCTCGGCCTCGACCCCCGCGACGCCCTCGCCGCCGCCGACCTCGTCGCCCTCGGACACACGCGGCCGGTGGACCTGGGGCGCGCGAACGGGCGGTGGTTCGCCGGCGTGCTGGGCTCGGGGTTCGACTCGATGGTGAACGAGCGGGCCAACCGCATGAGCTGGCCCAGCGGGCGCAGCCGCTACAACCTGGCCATCCTCGCCGAGCTGCGCACCTTCCGCCCCGTGCCCTACGTCCTCGACCTCGACGGTGAGCGCTGGGAGACCGACGCGATGCTGGTCGCCGTCGGCAACGGCACGTCGTACGGCGGAGGCATGCGGGTGTGCCCAGGCGCGAGCTTGGACGACGGGCTGCTCGACCTCACCGTCCTCGGCCCGATCTCCAAGCCGGAGTTCATCCGGGTGTTCCCCACCGTGTACAAGGGCACGCACGTCAACCACCCGGCCGTGACCGTGCGCCGCGCCCGCAGCGTGACCCTGAGCGCCGACGGCGTCACGGCGTACGCCGACGGCGAGCGGGTGTCGGTGCTCCCCGTGACCTGCGAGGCCGTCCCCGAGGGTCTGCTCGTCTACGCGCCGGACACGGGCGGTCGCGGCGCCTCGACGTAGATTGGGGCGCATGACCACGCCGGCGGAACGCTACGCCGCCGCGCGCCGACGGCAGGCGGTCGAGTCCTCCGCCCTCACGTCGTTCGAGCGGCTCTACCCCTTCGGCCTCGACCCCTTCCAGCTCCGCGCGTGCGAGGCCCTGGAGGCCGGAGACGGCGTGCTGGTCGCGGCCCCGACCGGCGCCGGCAAGACCGTGGTGGGGGAGTTCGCGGTGCACCTGGCCCTCGCCGAGGGGCGCAAGTGCTTCTACACGACCCCGATCAAGGCGCTGTCGAACCAGAAGTACGCCGACCTGGTGCGCCGCCACGGAGCGCACTCCGTCGGGCTGCTGACCGGCGACAACACGGTCAACGGCGAGGCGCCGGTGGTGGTCATGACCACCGAGGTGCTGCGCAACATGCTCTACGCCGGGTCGCCCACGCTGCGGGGCCTCGGCTACGTGGTGATGGACGAGGTGCACTTCCTCTCCGACCGCTTCCGGGGCGCCGTGTGGGAGGAGGTCATCATCCACCTGCCGGAGTCGGTGCGCCTGGTGTCGCTGTCCGCGACCGTCAGCAACGCGGAGGAGTTCGGCGACTGGCTGGTGACGGTCCGCGGCAACACCGTGGTCATCGTCGAGGAGCACCGGCCGGTCCCGCTGTGGCAGCACGTCATGGCAAACAACCGGCTGTACGACCTGTTCGTGGGGGACGCGGACCACGCGAAGGTGAACCCGGAGCTGGTCCGGCTCGCCAGGGAGCAGGACAAGTTGGCCCGCAACGGCGACCGGCGCCCGCAGCGTGGGGCGCGGCGGCCGCGCAGGGTCTGGTCACCGAGCCGGGCCGAGGTGATCCAGCGCCTCGACGCCGACGGCCTGCTGCCTGCCATCACGTTCATCTTCAGCCGCGCAGGGTGCGACGCCGCGGTCGAGCAGTGCCTCCGGTCCGGCCTCCGGCTGCTCCAGCCGCACGAGCGGGACGAGGTCCGCGCACTCGTCGACGAGCAGTGCGCGGACATCCCCGAAGAGGATCTCGCGGTGCTCGGCTACTCGGCCTGGCGCGACGGCCTCGAGCGCGGGGTGGCCGCACATCACGCCGGCATGCTGCCCACCTTCAAGGAGGTCGTCGAGCAGCTCTTCGTCCGCGGCCTGGTGAAGGCCGTGTTCGCCACGGAGACGCTCGCCCTGGGCATCAACATGCCGGCCAGGTCGGTGGTCCTGGAGCGGTTGGTGAAGTGGAACGGGGAGACCCACGCCGACGTCACGCCGGGGGAGTACACCCAGCTCACCGGCCGGGC
>DASVBQ010000163.1:0-17537 GCA_036375795.1 Actinomycetes bacterium | reverse complement strand
GGCCAACCTGTTCGGTGGCTTCACCGGGCGGGCGGTGGGCACGACCCTCGGCAGCGCGCTGCGGGCCACGCCGACGATCGCGAACCACGCACAGCAGGTGTATGGCCTGACGGTGACCCCGGGGTCGACGTCGCTGCGGGCCACGATCGGCGGTACCAGCGACCCGGCGGCCGACCTGGACCTGTTCGTCTACAACTGCACGTCGGGCAGCTGCGTGCTGGCCGGGCAATCTGCGGACGGTGACAGCGAGGAGTCGGTGACGATCAACAACCCGGCAGCCGGCGCTTGGAAGGTGCTGGTCGACGGGTACGCGGTGCCGGCGGGCACGACGACGTACAACTACGTCGACGTGTTCACCAACGCGGCGTTCGGCTCGGTGTCGGTGACGGACGCCAACGCACTGCGCCCGGCGGGGGCATCTTGGACGGTGCCCGGGTCGGTGACCGCGGCGGCGGCGCCGGCGGCGGGCCGGGTGCTGCTCGGCAACGTCCAGGTGCGCACCGACGCGGACGTGCTGGTCGGCCAGGGTGATGTCGTCGTGGGGAACGTCGTCACTCCGTAGCCGCCCAACGCGACGGGGCCCCGCCGGGAACATCTCCGGCGGGGCCTCGTCATGCCACCGGTCAGTCGAGGCCGACGTCGGCGGGCTCGCCGCCGGTGATCGCGAGCAGCTCGTCGTACGTCGTCGGGAAGACCGTGTGCGGGTGGCCGGCGGCGGCCCACACCTCGTCGTACGCCGCGAGGGCGGTGTCCACGAGGGTCCGCAACGGCTCGGGGTGCGCGACGGGGGCAACGCCGCCGATCGCGAAGCCGGTGTGGGCGCGGACGAAGTCGGCATCGGCCCGGGCGACCTTCGCCGCGCCGACGATCGAGGCGACCTTGGCGGTGTCGACCCGGTGACCGCCCGATGCCAGCACGAGCACCGGTCTGCCATCGGCCGAGAACACCAGCGAGTTCGCGATCTGCGCCTGGTCGACACCGAGCTGGGCGGCGGCCTGCGCGGCGGTGCGTGCCGCGTCGTCGAGGGCGCGCACGGCCCCGCTCACGCCGAGCTCGGACAGGCGGGCGGTGACCCGCAGGACGCTGGGATGGCTCGTCGGCACGGGTCGTGAGGTTAGTCCTTGACGAACTGTCGGAGGGCGGGTCTACAGTAGGTCGTGTTCGAACAGATGTTCGAATGCTTTCGGGGACTTCCTGCCCGGGGCGCCGGACTCGACCCCCGGTGCCCCGGGCGGGATCTTCGACAGACCCGACAGTCACGACAGTCACCGAGACGTGGGGGAGGCCGGGATGACCCGACGCTACGACGACCCGGTGGACGTCCGCCGCCGCGACGAGGACCCGGCCGAGTTCCTGTGGCGGGGCCGGTTCTACGCGGTGCGCGAGGTGCTGGCGCACTGGGTGGAGACCGGGGCCTGGTGGCAGGCCGGACCGGGGCCGTCGGTCGACGGGTCCTCCGCGCTGGCCGCCGACTCCGGGGCCGCCCTGCTCGGCGAGCGCGAGGTGTGGCGGGTCGAGGCCAGCCCCGGGCGGCAGCACGGCTCGGGGGTCTACGACCTGTGCTTCGACTGGGCCGCCGGCGGCTGGACGCTGCTGCGCACCCAGGACTGAGCACCCGGACCGAGCACCTGAGGACGGAGGAGAGCGCGATGACCACCAGGGTCACCAAGGTCACCGGAGCCAGCATCGACCCGCTCGTGCGGCGCCCCCCGGTGGTGCCGGCCGCCCACGACCTGCTCGCGACCGCGCGCCACGACGTCGCCGAGGCGATGGCGACCACCGTCGCGACCGAGCGCTACGCCGCGGCGCACCTCGCCGCCCTGCGCACCGCGGCGGCGGTGCTCGCGGTCCGCACCCGCCCGGCGGCGACGAAGCGGCCGCGCAACGTGTGGGCGTTGCTGCCGCAGGTCGCGCCGGAGCTGACCGAGTGGGCGGCGTTCTTCGCGGCGGGGGCGGGCAAGCGGGCCGCGGCCGAGGCCGGGCTGAGCCGGGCGGTCACCCCCCGCGAGGCCGACGACCTGCTCCGCGACGTGCAGACCTTCCTCGCGCTGGTCGAGACGACGCTCGGACTCGACCACCAGCCGGTCATCCCGCACCTGGCGCCGCTGGCGCACCGGGCCAGCTGACCCCGCCGCCCGGCCGAGACCCGCGAACCGTCCGAGAAGCCTGCGCATGTCCAGCGACCCCTTCGTCCACCTCCACGTCGCCTCCGGCTACTCGCTGCGCCACGGTGCCTCCCACCCGCACGTCCTGGTCCAGCGGGCGGCCGAGCACGGCATGGACACCCTCGCCCTCACCGACCGGGACGGCGTCTACGGCGCGGTGAAGTTCGCCCGGGCCTGCCAGGCCGCGGGCATCCGGCCGGTCCTCGGCGTGGACCTCGCGGTCGAGCCCAGCGGGCTGCTGGCCGGCCCACCGCTGGTGCACCCGTCGCTGCGGTCCCGCCCGCAAGGGGACCGGCCGGGACCAGCGCGGGCGGCGCCCGCGCGCGGCGGCGCCTCGGTCGACCCGCGTCACCCGCGGGTCACCCTGCTCGCCCGGGACAAGCAGGGCTGGGCGGCGCTGTGCCGGCTGGTGTCGGCCACCCACCTGCGCGGCGAGCGGGGCGCGCCGGTCAGCACCCTCGACCTGGTCGCCGAGCACGTGCGGCTGGCCGGTTCCGGGCCCGGGGGAGCGGGCGGGCTGCTGGTGATGCTCGGCCCCACCTCCGAGGTCGGCCGGGCACTGACCGCCCGACGTCCCGACCTGGCCCAGGCGGTGCTGGCCCGCTGGCGGGAGGCCGTCGACCGCGACGACCTGCTGCTCGAGGTGGTGTCCCACCGCGGCCCCGACGACCGCCCGCGGGCCGCCCGGATGCTGCGCTTCGCCGGCGACGAGCGGGTCACCGCGGTGCTCACCAACGCGGTCCGCTACGCCGACCGCTCCGACGCCCCCACCACCGACGTCCTCGACGCGGCCCGCCGGCTGGTCGCCCTCGACCCGCGCCACGTCGACCGGGTGAACGCCGAGGGCTACCTCAAGTCCGGCAAGGAGATGGCAGAGGTCGCGGACGAGGTCGTGTCCGCCGCGGGCCTCGACGCGCGCGCGGCCCGCCGGCTGCTCGCCGCCACCCGCCGGGTCGCCGACCGGTGCGCGGTCGACCCGCGGGCCGACCTCGGCATGGGCGAGGTGCACTTCCCCGACCTGGACGTGCTCGGAGCCTCGACGTCCGGGGCGCGGGACGACCGGTCGGCCGGCGACCCGGTGGCCACCCTTCGACGCGCCCAGGCGATGCTGCGCGAGCGGTGCGAGGCGGGGCTGGGCCGGCGGGCGATGCCCGCGACCCGGGCGGTCCGCGAGCGCCTCGACGCCGAGCTGGAGGTCATCGAAGCGCTCGGCTACCCGTCGTACTTCCTCACCGTCGCCGACGTCGTCGACCTCATCCGCGGCATGGGGGTGCGGGTCGCGGCCCGCGGCTCCGGCGCCGGCAGCCTGGTCAACTACCTGCTCGGCATCTCCGGGGTCGACCCGATCCGCCACGGGCTGCTGATGGAGCGGTTCCTGTCCCCGCTGCGCGAGGCGCTGCCCGACGTCGACATCGACGTCGAGTCCGCCCGCCGCACCGAGGTCTACGAGCAGATCCTCGACCGCTTCGGCGGCGAGCGGGTGGCCTGCGTCTCGATGATGGACACCTACCGCGTGCGCCACGCCATCCGCGACGTCGGCGCAGCGCTCGGCATGCCCCCGGGGGAGATCGACCAGGTCGCCAAGGCGTTCCCGCACATCCGCGCCCGCGACGTGCACCTCGCGCTCGAGGAGCTGCCCGAGCTGCGCGCCTCACGGCTCGGACAGCACGGCTCGGGGGGGCAGCTCGACCTGCTCTTCCGGCTGGTGGAGCGGCTCGACGGGCTGCCCCGCCACGTCGCGCTGCACCCGTGCGGCGTGCTGCTCTCCGACACCACGCTGCTCGACCGCACGCCCGTCGAGGCGAGCTGGCTGGGCTTCCCGATGAGCCAGTTCGACAAGGACGACGTCGAGGAGCTCGGCCTGCTCAAGCTCGACGTGCTCGGCATCCGGATGCAGTCCGCGATGGCGTACGCCGTGCAGGAGGTCGCGCGGGTCGACGGACCGAACGGTGTGGACCCGATTGATCTCGATGACCAGTCGCAGGTGCCGCTCGACGACCCCGACACGTTCGCGCTCATCCAGTCCACCCGCACCCTCGGCATGTTCCAGATCGAGTCGCCGGGGCAGCGCGAGCTGGTCGGCAAGTTCGGGCCCGAGACGTTCGGCGACCTGATCACCGACATCTCGCTGTTCCGGCCCGGCCCGGTGAAGAGCGACATGGTCACCCCGTTCCTCAAGGCCCGGCAGGGCTGGGCCGAGCCGGAGTACCTCCACGAGTCGCTGCGCTACGCGCTCGAGGAGACCAGTGGCGTCGTCGTCTTCCACGAGCAGGTGCTGCAGGTCATCTCGACGTTCACCGGGTGCAGCCTGGCCGAGGCCGACGAGGCCCGCCGGGCGCTCGGCACCCCCGAGGGGCAGCCCGAGGTCGAGGTGTGGCTGCGGCCCCGGGCGCTGGCCCGCGGCTACGACGTGCCGACCATCGACAAGGTCTGGGCGATGCTCAAGGCCTTCGCGTCCTTCGGGTTCTGCAAGGCCCACGCGGCGGCGTTCGCGCTGCCGACCTACCAGTCGGCGTGGCTCAAGGCCCACCATCCGGCCGCGTTCCTCGCCGGGGTGCTCACCCACGACCCGGGCATGTACCCGAAGCGGCTCATCCTCGACGACGCGCGGCAGTTCGGCATCACGGTGCTGCCCCTCGACGTCAACCGCTCGGACGCGACCTACCGGGTGGAGCGGGTGTCCGGAGGTGACGTTCCCTCCGACGTGGAGCGGCCGTGGGAGCGGGCACCGGCCTACGGCATCCGGCTCGCGCTCTCGGAGGTCAAGGGCATCTCCGAGGCGGAGGTCGCGCGCATCGTCGCGGGCCGGCCGTACGGCTCGCTCTCCGACTTCTGGCACCGCGCGTCGGTGTCCCGCCCGGTCGTCGAGCGGCTGGTGCTGACCGGTGCGTTCGACGACCTCTACTCCCTGCGCCCGCCGGACCGCTCGTCGGGCAGCACCCGCGGTCGGCTGACCCGCCGTGACCTGCTGCTGCAGGTCGGCGAGCTCGACCGGTGGTCGCGGGCGGTGGCGCGGGGGGCCGGTCGGGCCCGGCGGACGACCGGCCGGGGCGGCGCCCTGCGGGTGACACCGGCCGCCGGTGCCGCGCGCGACCTCTCGCTCGCGGCGGCCCCTGGTGCGGCGCTGACCACGGTCGAGCGGCCCGCTGTCGACCGGCTGGGTGGCGAGCGGCTGGGTGGCGAGCGGCTGGGTGGCGAGCGGGTGGGTGTCCGCGAGCTGGCGGCCCGCCAGTCGCAGGCCGCGCGCCCGGTCGAGGCGGCGCCGGTGCAGCTCGCCCTCGACCTCGGCGACGCCCCCCACTCGGTGGCGCCCAGCGGGCTGCCGGAGATGACCGGGGCCGAGCGGGTCCGGGCCGAGCTGGAGGTGCTGGGGCTGGACGCCACCCGGCACGTCGTCGACTTCTACGAGCCGTTCCTCGCCGCGCTCGGCGCGACCCGCGCGCCCGACCTGGTGCGCTGCCGCAGCCAGGCCGAGGTGCTCGTCGCCGGGGTGAAGGTCGCCACCCAGACCCCGCCGATCCGCTCCGGGAAGCGGGTCGTGTTCGTCACCCTCGACGACGCGCGGGGGCCGATCGACGCGACGTTCTTCGAGGACGCGCAGGGGCCGTACGCCGCGACGCTGTTCCACTCCTGGCTGCTGGTGATCCGCGGCCACGTCCGGCGCACCGGGCCGCGCGGGGTGTCGATGCGGGCCACCGGGTGCTGGGAGCTCACCGAGCTGCAACAGGCCTGGCAGCACGGCGGCCTGGACGCGGTGGCCGACCTGATGGCGGCGACCGGCCCGGTCACCGACCTGTCGGTGACCGGCGCGGCGGAGAGCCGGTCCACCCGGCCGGTGATGACCCGGCCGCCGACCGGCGCCAGCGCGCAGGTGTACGAACCGCGCGAGGTCGGGGGAGCCGGGGCCGCGGGGGGCATGTCCAGTCCGTCCCGTGTCACCCGGCGGGTGCTGGTGCACCCGAGCGGGTTCCGCCAGTCGCCGTACGCCGACATCAAGCCGCCGGGAGACGACGCGAAGGTCGCAGCCCGCAAGGAGGGAGCCAAGGCGCCACGCAAGCTCTGGCACTCCAGCCCGGGAAGCTCGGGCGGATGACTAGCCTGACCGGGTGCCCACCGCCGACCGTCCCGGTCCGTCGCGATCCGCCCGTACCGCCGTCGTGTGGGAGGCCCTGCGCGACGTGGTCGGCCGGTCCGGCCACGGCCCGCTCGACGTGCTCGACGTCGGCGGCGGCACCGGCGGCTTCGCCGTCCCGCTCGCCGCGCTGGGCCACCAGGTCACCGTCGTCGACCCCAGCCCCGACGCCCTCGCCTCGCTGCAGCGCCGGGCCGGCGAGGCGGGCGTCGCGGTCCGTGCCGTCCAGGGCGACGCCGCGGGGCTGCTCGACGTGGTGGAGCCCGGGTCGGCCGACCTGGTGCTCTGCCACGGCGTGCTCGAGCACGTCGACGACGTCGGGCCGGCCGTCACGTCACTGGTCGCCGTCCTGCGCCCCGGCGGCACCCTCAGCGTGCTCGTGGCGCAGCGCAACGCCGTGGTCCTCGCCCGGGCGATCGCCGGCCGGTTCGCCGAGGCCCGCCACGCCCTCGACGACCCCGAGGGTCGGTGGGGCGCGGGCGACCCGATGCCCCGGCGGTTCACCGAGGCGGCGCTGCTCGACGCCCTCACCGGTGCCGGGCTGGCGGTCGAGGCGGTGCACGGGGTCCGGACCGTCGCCGACCTCGTGCCCGGCGGGCTGGTCGACCACGAGCCGGGGGCAGCCGATGCGCTCGTCGCACTGGAGCTGGCGACCTCGCAGCGCCCGGAGCTGCGGGCGGTCGCGACCCAGCTGCACGTCCTCGCGACCAGGAGCTGACGTGACGCGGCCGGCCAGGGGCGCCCGGTGAGCCGGAGCCAGCAGCTGCACCGGCCCGGGCCCCCGTCCGGCCCGCCGGGCGACGACACCGGCTGCACCGTGCTGCACGTCGACATGGACGCCTTCTACGCGTCGGTCGAGCTGCGCAGCCGGCCCGAGCTGCACGGTCTGCCGGTGATCGTCGGCGGGGGGAGCCGGGGCGTCGTGCTCTCGGCGACGTACGAGGCCAGGCGCTTCGGCGTGCACTCCGCGATGCCGATGACGCGGGCCCGCCGGATGTGCCCGCAGGCGACCGTGGTGCCGCCGAGCCACGACCTCTACTCCACGGTGTCCGCGGGCGTGATGGAGATCTTCCGTTCCGTCACCCCGCTCGTCGAGCCGCTGTCCCTGGACGAGGCGTTCCTCGACGTGGCGGGCGCGGTGCGCCGGCTCGGCCGGCCGGCCGAGATCGGGCAGCTCATCCGCGACCGGGTCGCCGACGAGCAGGGCATCACCTGCTCGGTGGGCGTCGCGAGCACCAAGTTCGTCGCCAAGCTCGCCTCGACCCGGTCCAAGCCGGACGGGATGCTCGTCGTGCCGGCCGCGGAGGTGGTCGCGTTCCTGCAGCCGCTGCCCGTCGGCGCGTTGTGGGGCGTCGGGGAGAAGACCGAGAAGGAGCTGACCCGGCTCGGCCTGCGCACCGTGGGCGACATCGCGCACACCCCACTCGCCACCCTGGTCCGCGCGCTCGGGCAGGGCACCGGAACCCACCTGCACGCCCTTGCGTGGGGTCGTGACGAGCGGACCGTCGTGCCGCACGAGCCGGACAAGAGCATCGGCGCCGAGGAGACCTTCTCCCGCGACGTCGACGACCCCGAGGTCGTCCTGCGTGAGCTGTTGCGGCTCAGCGAGCGCACCGCGGCCCGGCTGCGGTCGGCCGGGCTGGCCGGGCGCACGGTGAGCATCAAGGTGCGCTTCGCCGACTTCACCACGATCACCCGCGCCCGCACCCTGCACGAGGCGACCGACGTCGCCGCCGTGCTGTACGCCACGGCGCGCGGGCTGTTCGAGGCTCTCGGGCTCGACCGGGCCCGGCTGCGGCTCGTCGGCGTCCGGGTCGAGCAGCTCGTCGAGTCCGACACCGCTCCGCGCCAGCTCCAGCTGGGCGAGCGGGAGTCCGGACGGCGAGAGATCGAGCAGGCCGCCGACCGGGCCGCGCTCCGGTTCGGGCGCGGTGCCGTCCGACCGGCCAGCCTCGTCACGGACGACAACCGCGACGACACCCGCACAGACCGGCGCGAGCAGAGGACCGGAACCGGGGAAGGGAAACCGTCCCGGGGTCCCGCGCGTTCTCCCTGATGGGACGTTCGTCGGTACCGGTCCGGATCTCCCGCTGATACACATGATGTGGTGCTCTCGCACCAAGGTTGTGCACTCGGGTTTCCCGGAGCCGTTCCGGCGCATATCCTCAAGGGGAGACACCACCGGGACCGCCGCAGGGCGTGCCCGGAGCCCGGGCAGGAGGAGGAGTCCGTGCCGCTCTCGGAGCACGAGCAGCGTCTGCTCGAGCAGATGGAGCGGGCCCTCTATGCCGAGGACCCGAAGTTCGCTTCGTCGCTTCGCGGCAAAGATCCCCGCAGCAACTTCCGCCGACGCGTCCTGTTGGCCGCGCTCGGCTTCGTCGTCGGCCTCGTGCTGCTGATGACCGGGCTGGTAGCCCAGGTGATCGTGGTCAGCGTGCTCGGCTTCGTCGCCATGCTGGCCAGCGCCTTCTTCGCTGTCACCAGCTATCGCGCCGCGACCACCGCGTCCCAGCTAGGTGTCGTCGACGGGGGCGGCACGGTCCGCAGGCCCAAGGGCACGCCGCACCCGAAGAGCAAGGGCGGCTCCCGCGGCAGCGGTCAAGGCTTCATGCAGCGTCTCGAGGAGCGGTGGAACCGCCGCCGCGACGAGAACGGCCGCTGACCCCGGCTACCTCGCCCGACCTGACACACCCCACCGCACCAGACACCCGATCGGCTGCCGGCCAGCGGGAACCGGTGCGGTCGGTCGATGGGGTCCTCAGCTGCGGCGGGGGCGCAGGCGACGGGTGACCGCGGCGACTCCCGCGTCGATGCCGTCCAGGAGGTCGGCCAGCTTCTCCGACAGCGCGCTCGAGACGGCCCGGGTGGAGCGCGGTAGCAGCCGCGCCCGCCAGCGACCCCAGCGTCCCGCCGACTCGGACAGGCTGGCGCGTACGGTCTCCACGTCTGACCTGAGGTCCCCGACCTCCGTGGCCATCACCGGCGCGTAGCGGGACTGCTCGGTCGCGGTGGCCAGCCGGCGGGCCGCCTCCGCGGCCTCGCCCCGCAGCTCGCGATCCGCCACCAGCCGGGCGACGCCTCGCCGTGGCGGGTCGCTGGACCGCCACCGGTAGCCGAAGTCGACCAGCGTGTCCTGCAGGTCTGCCCAGGCGGCGCGGGCCGTCTCGGCCGGAGTGCCGGCAGCGGACCACCGGCGCCGGCGGACCACGGCGCGGGTGAGAGCCGGCACCAGCAGCAGGGCCAGGACCCCGAGGGTGATGACCAGCGGGACGACCGGGACCCGGATCGGCCCGGCCCCGACGCCGCCACCGCCACCCGCCGGGGTGTCGAAGATGTCGGTGCGCTCGCGGTTGCGCGGGCTGAGCGGCCCGGCCTCACCGCTGGTCGTCGGGGTGGGGCTGGCCGACGGGACCGCCCCCGGCTGCCCGGGCTGCTCGGCGCGCGCCCACGGCGGCGGGTCGCCGGTGCGCTCGCTCGGGGTCGGCTCGAAGGCGACCCAGCCGGCGCCCTCGAAGTACAGCTCCGGCCAGGCGTGGGCGTCGTGCAGGCCGACGATGCGCGAGCCCGAGCCGTCGGGACTGCCGGCGGTGAAGCCGACCGCCACCCGCGCCGGGATGTCGAGGAGGCGGGCCATCACGGCCATCGTCGAGGCGAAGTGCACGCAGTAGCCGGCCCGGGTGTCCAGGAAGCCGACGATCGCCGCGCTGCCGTTGCCGTCACCGATGGTGTCGGCAACGTCGGGGGAGTACGTGAAGTCCGAGCGCAGCCAGTCCTGGATCTCGAGTGCGCGGTCGTACGCGTTGTCGACCCCGCTGACGACGCGGCGAGCCTCGACCTCGACCTTCGGCGGCAGGTCGCTCGGCAGCTGCAGGTACTTGCCGAGCGAGTCGGGGGCGGAGGGGGCGTCCCGCAGCTGCTGCGCGGTCGGGCGTACATCCAGGGAGCGCACCTCGTAGGTCAGCTGGCGGGTGGAGGTGTTCTCGCCGAAGACGTTGAACGTCTCGCGGTCGTAGAGCCAGGTGCCGTCGATGGACACCCGCTTCGCCGGGTACGGCAGCGGCAACCAGGTCTGCTCCAGGTCCGCCACCTCGACGCGGTAACGCCGTCTCTCGGTGACGATCTGGCTGCCCAGGCCGGGCGGGTTCTGCAGCCCGTCCTCGACGTTGTTGTCGTCACGGGAGACCTCGAGCTCGCTGGGCCGCCACTGCTGGCCGCTGAACTGGTCGAGCCCGACGAGCCGGAGGTACGTCGGCCGTCCGGTGTACCGGATCACCGGCCGGTCCTCCTTGAGGCGCAGGTTGCGACCCAGGTCCACGATCGGGTTGATCACGGCCACCTTGTTGCCGCCGCCACCTCCGGTGCCGAAACCGCCGGTGCCGAAGCCCAGTCCGCTCATCTCGAGGTCGGGCATCACCGCGGGCACGACGAGGGCGAGCCCGAGCGCCGTGGCGCCGACCCGCCGGCCGACCTGCCCGAGCGGGGCCGTCTCCACCTGTGGGCGCCAGTTGGGGCGTTCGGCGATGTAGCGCATCGGCCGGCCCCAGCGGCTGACCCGTTCGCGCGCCTCGGCGAGCAGCAGGGCGAGGAAGCCGATCGCGCCGATCGAGAAGGCGACCCAGCTCACGCCGTCGTCCGCCACCGAGATCGGCACGGTGTAGAGAGCGAGCAGGGGGAGGCCGGCCAGCGCGGCCCGCCGCCAGGTCACCGCGAGGGTGTCGACCAGGACGGCGACCAGACCGACGCCCGCGACGGTGAGGAACTCGATGCCGGGCGACACCCCGATGGGTGCGGCGTAGCGCGCGATGTCCCCCCGGCCGGACGCGGCGAGGTCGGCCAGCCGGTCGAGGGATCCCGTCGTCGGGATGAGGTGGAGGTACGCCTCGGAGCCGCCGTAGCGCACCAGGAGGTAGAGCAGCAGCGCGGCGAGTCCACCGAGCGGGACCGTGGAGCGGGAGGCGGAGAACCGGCGGGCAGCCTCGGCGCCGACCGCGACGAACACGACCGCGAACACCGTCGGGAAGAACCAGACCCCGGTGAGGAACGTCTTGCCGAGGCAGATCGCGGAGGTGATGGTCGCGACCGCCGCAGCCACCGGCATCCGCAGCGAGCCGGTCATCTGCTTCACGACGCGCCTCCGGTCGCGGTGGCGACCCGGCCCCGGCCGCCCTCGGGCGCGACCTGGTGGTGGCGCGACGCGTGCTCCCAGAGGTCGGGCAGCGAGTCGCCGGCGCGGACCGTGATGGTGCGCCAGCCGGAGGCGCGCAGCAGGGCGACCGACCCGTCGAACGTCGCCCGGGCGTCGGCACGGCCGCGCTGGGAGAGGGAGGACCAGGTCGAGGACTCGAGGACGACCGCGATCGCCGCGGTGGCGCCGTGCCGCAGCCGGGCCAGCAGCCGGGCCTCCTCGGGGTCGAGCGAGCCGAGGATCGCGACGAGCAGGCCGTCGCCGCCGCCGCGGCGCAGCGTCGCACCGGCGTCGCGCAGCGTCGCGTTGTCGGAGGTGTTCACCACCGCCAGGGCGTCGAGCAGCGCGCCCTCGAAGTCGCTGCCGACCCCGCCGGGGTCGTGCGCGGCGCTGGCCACGTTGGCGCCGGTGTCGGTGAGCAACCGGACGAAGTAGCCGTGCCGGACCAGGTGCACGCCGACGGAGGCGGCCGCCGACACGGCCCACTCGAACGACGACCCTGGTCCCTCACCACCGTGCGCGACCGTGCGGGTGTCGAGCAGCAGGGTGCAGCGGGCCTGCCAGGGCTGCTCCTCGCGCCGCACCATCAGCTGGCCCAGGCGGGCGGTGGAGCGCCAGTGCACCCGGCGCAGGTCGTCGCCCTGGCGGTACTCCCGGGTTCCGGCGTCGTCCTCACCGGCGCTCGCGACGGAGCGCGCCCGGCTCTCGCCGCTGCCGGTCCACTCACCGGAGAGCTGCACCATGGGCAGCTGCTGGACCACCGGGGTGACCACGAGGGTGTCGCGACTGCTGAACGAGCGTTGCAGCTCGCACATCCCGAAGGGGTCGGTGAGCCGGATGGACAGCGGGCCCAGCTGGTAGCGGCCGCGGACGTCGGAGCGCACCGAGTAGGTCACCTCGCGGCGACCGCGCGGCTCGACCCGGTCCAGCACGAACCGCGGCCGCGAGCCCAGCACGTACGGCACGCGGTCCTCGACGAGGAGCAGGCCGGTGGGCAGCCGCGAGATGTTGTCCAGGCGCAGGGTGACCGCGCAGTCCTGGCCGGCCGCGGTCCGGGGCGAGCTGAGCCGCCGGCCCGAGGAGAGGCGGTAGCGCGTCCTGGCGACGACGACCGCGCTCACCAGCGGCAGCGCGAGGAGCAGGACCGCGAGCCGCAGCAGGTCCTTCTCCGCGGTGGCCGCCGAGGCGATCAGCACTGCGACGCCGGCGGCGACGAAAGAGCGTCCCCGGGTCGTCAACCCCTGCAGGGCGTCGCGCACTAGACGCTCCGGCGGCCGCGCGAGTCGTCGGGGACGGGGACCGCCGCGACGATGTCGCCCACGATGTCCTCGGTGCTGCGTCGGCCGATCTGCGACTCCGCCGTGGGCAGCAGCCGGTGGGCGAGGACGGAGATGGCCAGCGTCTGCACGTCGTCCGGCAGGACGTAGTCACGGTCGTCGAGCGCAGCGGCCGCGCGCGAGGCCCTGATGAGGTGCAGCGTCGCGCGTGGCGAGGCGCCGAGCCGGAGCTCGGAGGAGGCACGCGTGGCAAGCACCAGGTCGACGGCGTAGCGGCGGACCTGGTCCGAGACGTGCACCCGCCGGACGATCTCGATGAGCCGGGCGATCTCGGTCGCGTCCGACACGGCCTGCAACACGTCGAGGGGAGACGTGTACCCGTGTGTGTCGAGCATGGTCAGCTCGGCCTGCTGGTCCGGGTAGCCCATCGAGATGCGCGCCATGAACCGGTCGCGCTGCGCCTCCGGGAGGGGGTAGGTGCCCTCCATCTCGATCGGGTTCTGCGTGGCGACGACCATGAACGGCACGGCGAGCTCGTACGTCACGCCGTCGACCGTCACCTGGCGCTCCTCCATGCACTCGAGGAGGGCCGACTGGGTCTTCGGCGAGGCGCGGTTGATCTCGTCGCCGACGACGATGTTGGCGAAGATCGCGCCCGGCTTGAACTCGAACTCGCGGCGCTCCTGGTTGTAGATGGACACGCCGGTGATGTCGCTGGGCAGCAGGTCGGGCGTGAACTGCACGCGGCGGACGGAGCAGTCAACGGAGCGCGCGAGCGCCTTGGCGAGCATGGTCTTGCCGACGCCCGGAACATCCTCGATGAGCAGGTGACCCTCCGCGAGCATGACCGTGATGGCCAGCCGCACCGTGTCTCGCTTGCCTTCGATGACCCCCTCGACCGCTCGGCGGATGCGTGTCGTCGTGTCGGACAGCGCCGCCAGGTCCGCCTTGTCGAGACCGGCGGAGCGACCCGCCCCCTCGGCGCGGTGGTCGGTCGTCTCACCTACGGTCAAGGAGTCCTCCTCGGCTGCTGGCCCGCTTGGGTAGCAGCGGGTCCCCTGTGGAGCGGGAGCCTTTCAGATCGCGGCCTCGGTCGGGGCCGGAGAGCAGATAACGATTTCCGCACGGCCGGTGCCCGTCAGCCCCGGTGGACCCGGATGCCGACCACGAGGGCGGCCACCGCGGCAACCAGCCCCGCGAGCACCAGTCCCACCGAGGGTACGACGTCCTGGGCCGCCGTGACGGCGACTAATGAAGCTGCCCCGACCGCCAGGACGGGAGGGCCGAGCCGGGCGGTCGCGCCGGTCCGCACCACTGTCACCGTGGGCCGGTCCGCCCCTGCTTCGCACCGCTCCAGCGCACCGGCCGTCGCGAGGAGGAGGACACCGGCCGCGACGACCTGGACCGGCCGCACGGCGGACGCGTCGAGGGCGGCGGCCAGCAGCACCGTGAGGGTGACGAGGCCGAGGGTCGCCGTGCCGGCCAGTCGCCACCGGGAGGCCGCGGCGAGCACTGCCGCGGCCAGCGCGGCCCCCGCTGCGACCAGCACCGGGCGCGCCGGGTCGGGCAGGACGGCGACCACGACGGCGCCGGCGGCGCCGAGGACGACGAGAACCCGCCACAGGACGGCGATGGTCCGGCCGCTCATGCGCGCACCTCCGGTCGCACGGATCGCATGGCGTGCAGCAGCGCGCCGGTGAGGTCGCCCTCTCCGTCCCAGGGGAGCACCGGCACGCCGAGGGACCCGAGCTCGAGCGTCAGGGCCTCGCGCTGGAGCCGCCAGGCGCGCACCGCCAGCTCGGCCGCTGACCGGCGGGGCACCACCGGCTCGGTGGTGAGGACGTCGACCACCAGCGGGGCGAAGCCCCGCTCGCGCAGCAGCCGCACGGCGTCGAGCGGGCGGTCGTCCAGCAGTGGAGTGACCACGCAGACGAAGGCCCGCGGCGGCAGCATCCGGTGCGGGAGGTTCGCCAGGCCGTACTCCACGGCGCCGGCCGCCCGCTCTTCCTCGTCCGGGCGGACGGCCATCACCGCCTCGCAGACGCGGTACAGCTGCCGCGGGCCGGCCGCCGGCGCGAGCCAGCGCAGCGGCCCCCCGAACGTGGCCAGGCCCACCCGGTCGTGGGCCCGCAGGTAGCTCTGCGTCAGACCGGTGGCGGCACGGACCGTCAGGTCCAGCGTCGAGCTGCCCGGCTCGCCCGCGTCGGTGGTGGTGTCCAGCACGAGGACGAGGTCGAACGCCCGCTCCGCGGCGTACTGCCGGACGAAGAGCTCGCCGTGGCGGGCGGAGGTGCGCCAGTCGACGTCCCGGCGGCGGTCGCCGGGGGTGTACGGCCGGACGCCGGCGAACTCCACGCCGGAGCCCACGGCGCGGCTCGGGTGCTCGCCCAGCGGGGCCGCCAGCTCCCGCGGCGCCACGGCCCGGGCGAGGGCGGCCGCGCCCGGGTAGACCACGATGTCGGCCACCTCGACACCGACCCGCGCCGCGTAGCAGCCGCCGCCGGCGACCACCCGGAGCCGGACCGGGCCCACCCGGTGGCGGCCCCAGCGGCTGGGGACGAGGCGCCACCGGACCGTGGTGGTCCCGCCGTCGCAGGCGACCTGGCCGTCGTACGTGGCCTCGGTGTGTGCGGGCAGGACGAGGTCGGCCTCCACCCGGTCGGCGCCGCCGACCTGCACGTCGAGCTCGAGCACCAGCTCGTCGCCCTCCACGCAGCGCAGCGGCGAGAGCCGGGCGGCGACCGTCGCGGTGTCCGGCAGCCCGGAGCGCGGGTGCGCCACGAGGAGCACGAGCGGCAGCGCGGCCAGGGCCAGCAGCTCACCGTGCGCGGTCACGACCGCACCGGCGACGGTCAGGGCGGCCACCATCGCCAGCCGGCGCAGCAGGGGAGTGGCCGTGAAGCCGAGCGGCTCGACCCGCGCGCCCCCGCCGCCGGTCATCGGGGCGCCGGGACGGTGGACAGGATCTCCGAGACGACGTCGGCCCCGGTCACCCGGCGCACCCACAGCTCGGGCCGCAGGCTCAGCCGGTGGGCCAGGGCGACCACCGCGACCGCCTTCACGTCCTCGGGCGTGACGTAGTCGCGGCCCTCGAGAACGGCCTGCCCGCGGGACAGCGCGACCAGGGCGAGCCCGCCGCGCGGGCTGGCACCCACCGTCACCTGCGGGTGCGAGCGGGTGGCGTCGACGAGCGACACCACGTAGCGCAGGATCGGCGGCTCGACCTGCACCGTGTCGAGGCTGGCGCGCATCGCCACCAGCGTGGCGGCGTCGACGACCGGGGACAGCCGCGGGGGGAACCAGCCCAGCTCGACCCGGCGCCGGAGCAGCTCCTGCTCGTCGTCGACGCCGAGGTAGCCGAGCGAGACCCGCAGCAGGAAGCGGTCCAGCTGGGCCTCGGGGAGGGAGTACGTGCCCTCGTACTCGATCGGGTTGTCGGTCGCCAGGACGACGAACGGCTGCGGCAGGGCCCGGGTCTCGCCGTCGCTGGAGACCTGCTCCTCGGCCATCGCCTCCAGCAGCGCCGCCTGGGTCTTCGGCGGCGTCCGGTTGATCTCGTCGGCCAGCAGCAGCTGGGTGAAGACCGGCCCGGGGCGGAACTGGAAGCCGTGCGAGGCGGGGTCGTAGACCGAGATCCCGGTGAGGTCGGCGGGCAGCAGGTCGGGCGTGAACTGCACCCGATGGAAGGTCAGCCCGAGGGCCTCGGAGAAGCAGCGGGCCATCATCGTCTTGCCGAGGCCCGGGACGTCCTCGAGCAGGACGTGGCCGCGGCCCAGGATGCCGAGCAGCACCAGCTCGAGGGCTCGCCGGCGGCCGACCACGGCGGTCTCGATCTCGTCGAGGACCCGGCCGGCGAGGGCCGCGGTCTCGGCGGTCGTGAGGGTCGTGGCGGTCACAGGTGCTCCAGTCGCTCGATGATGCGGGTCAGGGTCTCCCGGCCGACGCCAGGTGGCTGGCTGTCCCGCGAGACCTCGCGGGCCGGGTCGATCCACGGCCACACGTCCGCGCCGACGACCGCGCGCGCCCGGTCCGGGTCGTGCCACAGGTCGACGCGGTGCCGGTCGGCGAGGCGGGAAGCGGCCAGCTCGGTGAGCAGCGGCCGGGTCATCAGGTCGTAGTGCCGCGGCGACACCGCCGCCCACGACAGCTGCTCGGCGACCTGCCGGTACGCCCGGAACGGTGCGTTGTCGACGGCCGGGCCGCGCCGGTGGCGGCGCCGGCGGGCGGGAGCGCCCGGCACGCGCAGCACCAGGACGACCACCGCGACCACGGCGATGGACGAGAGCGCGACGAGCAGCCCGGCGGGGCCTGCGGCGAGCACGGCCACGATGACCACGACCAGGGCGATCGAGCCGACGACCCGCTGCGCGACGGTGAGCCGGGTCGGCGACTGCTCGCCCTCGTCGTCCTCGGTCCAGTAGCCGTACGGGTCAGGCACGCCGGGCCGCCAGCTCGTCGCGGACGGCGGCCAGCGCCTGCTCGGCCGCCCGCCGCTGCGCGTGGCCCATCGGGTGCCGGCTGAACCGGGCCTCCCGGAACAGCTCGGTCAGCGTCGAGGCCGGCCCCTCGGACACCAGCCCGGAGCCGACCGCCCGGGCGAGCAGCTCGGTGGGGGTGTCGGACGCCCGGGCGGAGCTGCCGCGCCGGGCCAGCCCGGCGGAGATCGTCGCGGCCATCGCGGCGTAGGCCGCGACGATGGCGGCCCGCGGGTCGGTGTGCCCGCCCAGCTGCTCCTGCGCCGCGACGACCGCGGTCTCCAGGCGGGCCGCCTCGCCCTC
>DASVBQ010000142.1:0-7585 GCA_036375795.1 Actinomycetes bacterium | reverse complement strand
CCGATGGGTGCGGTGGCGGTGGGTCACCCGGTAGGTGCTCCGCCGGACCGACCACCGCGCGACCCGAACTCGTTCCTTTTATCCCGCTGACGACGCCGCCCCCCGACACCTGAAGTGGACCGGCTCGCCGCGGCGCGTCGGACCGCCCAACCGGTCCGGTCGGGTGGGCGAGGCGGTCACATCGCGCGGAAGTCGCGGCCCTCGTACCGCGGGCCGCGCCGGGGCGCAGCGATGCCGGAGAGCTCGATCATGCGCACCGCGCGGTAGCGGTGCCCACGGTAGGGCTCGAGCAGCTCGAGCATGGCGTCGTCGTCGACCCGCTCCCCCACCAGGGCCCAGCCGACCATCGACGAGAGGTGGTAGTCGCCGACCGACACGGCATCGGCGTCACCGAGCGCCCGCTGCGCGACCTCCGCGGCGGTCCACAAGCCGATCCCCGGCAGCGAACGCATCCGGCGGGCCGCCTCCCGTGGCGCCACGTCGACGAGCTGCTCGAGCCGGCCGGCCGACGCGGCGGCCGTGACGGTGGTGCGCGAGCGGGAGAGGTCCACCCCGGCCCGGTGCCACTCCCAGGACGGCACCCGGGCCCACGTCCGAGCATCCGGCTGCACCCAGAGGCCGCCGGGCAGGTGGTCGACCGGACCGGGCGCCGGCTCGCCGTAGCGCCGGACCAGGACGCGGAACCCGCGCCATGCCTCGCGGCCGGTGACCTTCTGCTCCAGCACGGCCGGCACCAGCGACTCGAGCACGCGGCGGCTCCGCGGCACCCGCCAGCCGGCGTGCCGACGCCAGGTCTCGCGCAGCACTGGATGCTCGGGCTCGAAGCCGGCAGGGTCGTCGTCGCAGCCGAGCAGCTCTGGCAGCGTGTCCAGCGACCAGCGGGCGCCCGGGCCCCAGGCGGTCACCTCCACCTCGCCGGTGTCGCTGCGGACCCGCAGGGTGGTCGTGGCCGGACCGTCGGGGGTGCGGGTGGCGCGCCACAGGGTGCCGGCGGGACCGGTCCGGAACGTCGGGTCGCCACTGCCGCGGCGCAGCGGCCCGAGGATTGCGCCGACGTCGACCGCCCAGCCGGGCCGCCACCTGCGCACGACCTCGCGCATCGGGGCGGTTCGCGCGGTCACTCGCACAGTTTCACAGGTCCGTTGCATACACTCCCGCCGTGGCCAACAAGACGAAGCAGCAGGAGCGCGACCGGCGCGCGACGGTCGAGGCGATGCGCAAGGCGCAGCAGGCCAAGGAGCGCCGCAAGAGCATGCTCTTCATCGTCCTGGCGACGGTCATCGGCCTCGGACTGGTCGCGGCGGCTGCCATCCCGGCATACCTCGACAACCGCGACGACCCCGCGAACAAGGCGCTGTCCTCGTTCGGCGTCAGCGCCGCCAGCGCGAGCTGCGACAAGCCGACGAACGATCCGGCCACCGGCGGCAACGACCACAAGCCCGACGGGGCGGTGGTCGAGTACGCACAGGTGCCGCCGTCCTCCGGTGCCCACTGGGCGGCTCCGGCCTTCCCGGCGCGCGAGTTCTACACCGCCCGGGACCGGCCCGAGCTCGAACAGCTCGTGCACAACCTCGAGCACGGCTACACGATCCTGTGGTACGACGACACGATCAAGGGCGCGAAGCTCGACGAGCTCAAGGACCTGGCGGTCGCCGCGCGCAAGGAGGACGCCGTCGGCAGCGGCAAGTTCATCGTGTCGGCCTGGGACGACGCGTACGGCGACTTCCCGAAGGGCAAGCACGTCGCGCTCTCCCACTGGGGCGCCGAGCAGGGTCACCGTCAGCTGTGCGGGCAGGTGAGCGGCGCGGTCGTGGAGGACTTCGTCAAGAAGTTCCCGGCCAGCGACGCCCCCGAGCCCAACGCCGCCTAGTCGTACCAGGGCCGTGGACCCTGTCGGCGGGCATCAGCCGCGGCCGACGCGGCTCCGCCTGGCGCGAACGGCGGTATCGCTCCCCGTCGTCGCCTGCCTGCTCACGTCCTGCAGTGCCGAGCCGGGGCTGGACGAGTCCCGCGGGCCGGGGACCGCGTCAGGCACGGCTGCCGAGCGCGGTGGTACTGCCCGCGGTTCCGCGGCTCCCACAGCGGACGAGGAGCCGAGCGCACCGCCCACGGTGCCCGCGGACGACGCAGCAGAGCTCGCCCGACAGCTCGACCGCGCGGTGGCAACGGTGCGGGACCCGGCCGCGACGGGTGACGACGTACGACGTGCGGCAGAGTTCCAGCAGCTTGCGGTCCGCGAGCTCGCCACGGCTTCTCCGAACGTTCGCCGCACGGTGATCGCTCACCTCCGCCCAGGGGCTGCACTGGCCACGCGGGGTGATCTGCGGGCAGCCAGGTTGCTCCGCGTGTTGACGGGACCGCAGAAGGCGATGCCCCGTTGGCGCATCGTCGCTCCGCCGCCGGCACAGGAGCTGATCGCTCACTACCGGGAGGCCCAGCGCCGTACCGGAGTCCCGTGGACCTATCTCGCGGCGATCCACCTGGTCGAGACGCGCATGGGTCGCATTCGCGGCACGAGCACCGCCGGAGCGCGCGGACCCATGCAGTTCATCCCTGCCACCTGGGAGATCTACGGCGGCGACGGGCAGATCAACGACCCGC
The DNA here is from genome assembly GCA_036375795.1 of Actinomycetes bacterium. Lineage (GTDB taxonomy): Bacteria > Actinomycetota > Actinomycetes > JACCUZ01 > JACCUZ01 > DASVBQ01. Next base: position 4,984 of record DASVBQ010000142.1, on the reverse strand, counting down.
GGGACGCGATCCTCGCAGCCGCTCGCCTCCTGAAGGCCAACGGCGCACCGGCCGACATGAGCGAGGCGCTGTGGCACTACAACCCGTCCGACGACTACGTGCAGGCCGTCAGCGAGTACGCCCGCACGATGCGGCGATCGGCGTACGCATACCGCGGCTACTGGCACTGGCGCGTGTTGTTCCGCCACCAGCGGGGCACGTACGTCCTGCCGGTCGGCTACCCGAAGGTGCGTCCCGTGCTGCTGCCGGCGAGCTAGACCGACGGTTCGTCCGAGGAGAACCGGATGGCGTACGCGGGGATGCTGACGTCGCACCAGATCCGGGCTCCGGGGGCCAGCTCGTTGCCGGCTCCGACGGTCGCGCCGTCACCGACGACGACCCGGTCGAGCACCGCAGCCTCGCCGACGCGGGCGTCCCGGCCCAGCACCGAGCCGCGCACGGCCGCGCCCGCACCCACGACGGCTCCGTCGAGCAGCACGCTGCCCTCGACGATCGCCCCGGAACCCACCGTGGCGCCGGCGCCGACGGTCGTGCCGCCCTTGACCACGGCGTCCACCGCCACGGCGGCGCCGTCGAGCACCAGCAGCTCCCCCACCGGACCGGGCAGAGCCGGCGACGGGGCGAGCCCGCGCACCAGGTCGCAGGACCCCTGCACGAACGCCTCGGGCGTGCCGAGGTCCAGCCAGTACGCAACGTCGACGTGGCCGAGCACCACCGAGCCGCCGCCCACCAGGGCGGGGAACGTCTCCCGCTCCACCGAGACCGGACGTCCGGCCGGGATGGCGTCGATCACCGACCGGCGGAAGACGTAGCACCCGGCGTTGATGCGGTTGGTCACCGGGTCAGGCGTCTTCTCGAGAAACGCGGTGACCCGCCCCTCGGCGTCGGTGGGCACGCAACCGAACGCGCGCGGGTCCTCCACCTCGGTGAGGTGCAGCGTCGCGTCGGCGTCGGCCTCGACGTGTGCGGCCACCTGCGCGCGCAGGTCGTGCCCGGACAGCACGTCGCCGTTGAGGATGACCACGGGGTCGTCCGGCCCGCTCTCGAGCAGGTCGGCGACGTTGCGGATGCCGCCGCCGGTGCCGAGCGGCACCTCCTCGGTGACGTAGTCGAGGCGCAGGCCCAGCCGCGAGCCGTCACCCAGCCCGTCGGCGAACACCTCCGGGCGGTACGACGTGGCCAGCACGACATGGTCGATGCCGGCGGCCGCGGCCCGGGACAGGACGTGCTGCAGGAACGGCACGCCGGCCGTCGGCAGCATGGGCTTGGGCGTGTTGACGGTGAGGGGGCGCAGGCGGGTGCCCTTGCCTCCGACCAGGAGGACGGCTTCGGTCATCGGATCAGACTGTCACGCCGGCTGCGGCCTGCCGGTAGGTCTCCAGGTGGGCCTGCGCCGAGGCCTCCCAGGTGAACTCCTTGGCCCGCTGCTGCCCCGAGCGGGAGAGCTGCTCGCGGCGTGCCGGGTCGTCGATCAGGGCGCGCAGCGACGCCGCGATGCTCTCGACGTCGGGTTCGGTGTAGGCGACCGCGTCACCGCCCACCTCGGGCAGCGACAGCCGGCGTGCCGTCAGCACCGCCGCGCCGCACGCCATCGCCTCCAGCACCGGCAGGCCGAAGCCCTCGGCCTTGCTCGGGTAGGCGACGACCGTGGCGCCGCCGAGCAGACCGGGCAGGTCCGCCGGCCGGAGGAAGCCCGGCCGGACGACCTTCAGGTGCGAGGGGACCTCGGCGACGGCCTGGTCGACGACGTCGTCCCAGCCGCTGCTGCCGGCGAGGACCAGCACGGGCGGGTCGTCGAGGTCCTCGACCGCACGGACCCAGCCGCGCACGAGGTCGGGCACGTTCTTGCGCCGCTCCAGGACGCCCAGGAACGCGATGTAGGACCGGCCGTGCAGGCCGAGCCGCTGCGCGACCCGGACGCACTCCTCCTGGGTCGGCGGGTGGAACGTCGTGAGGTCGACGCCGTGCCGCGCGACGTCGATGCGCGACGCGTCGGCGTCGAGCAGCCGGACCAGCTCGTCGCGGGTGGCCTTCGACGGCACCACGACGCGCGCCGCGCGGCGCACGGCGGTCCGCGTGGCCGACCGGTAGAACCCGGTCCGGACCGCGCTGTGCAGCTCGGGCTCGGAGAAGAAGGTGACGTCGTGCACGGTCACCACGACCGGCACGGGTGCGTGCAGCGGCATCGTGTAGTAGGGCGAGTGGATGAGCTCCGCCTTCACCTGCTGCGCCACGAGCGGCAGGCCGGTCTGCTCCCAGGCCAGCCGCGCCGGCCGGTGGGAGATCGCCGACGGGCCGGGCACGATCTCGGCGTCGACCGCGATGCGGGTGAATCGCTCGGCGTCGGAGCGCTGGCAGACGACCACGAGGCTCTGACCGCTGGCGGACAGGGCGCTGACCAGCCCGTCGACGTAACGACCGACCCCGCCTCGGTCCGCCGGCACGGCCGTCGCGTCGAGGAGAACGCGAGGTGCCCCGTGGGACCCGGTCGACACTGTCGTCATCACTCCCGTTCTGCGCTCCTCAAGGCTGGTCCCCCGACTGTCGGACACCCCGGCTGTTCCCTGCCTGCCAATTTCCTCCGGCCTGTTCGGAAGCCTACGCCGACGTACCCGCTCACGCGGGACGTCACCCCACGAACACGCGGGGCGGCGCAGACGCGTCGGGCGCGAGGCTGGCACGCAGCCGGAACGTCATGCGACGTACGACGCCGATCGTGCTCTTGCCGTCGCCGTCCCAGTCCCCCGCGACCGGCCGGTCGGTGCGCCGACCGAAGTCGACCCGCATCCCGGCCTTGCCCGCGGACCGCCGGTTGCGCAGCAGCCAGGTCCCGTCGCGCTCGACGCCGATGCCGGAGCGTCCCTTGCCGTTCCACGAGCCGACGACCGGTGAGTCGGTGGCCCGGCCGTACCGGAAGCTGATCTCGGTCGGCCCCGCAGTGGCCGTGCGGCGCAGCAGCCAGCGGTTGCCGCGGACCACCCCGATGCCGGTGGTCCGGCCGTTCCAGGAACCGACCACCGGCTTGTCGCCCGGCGACCCGAAGGCGAACGTCGTCGTCGGCTCGCCTTCGTCGAGACCGGCGCGCAGCAGCCACGTGCCGCCGCGGAAGACGCCGAGGTCGTCGTCACCGTCGCGGTCCCAGTCGCCGACGACCGCGACGTCGCCCGCCTGGCCGTAGCGGAACCGCTTGGTCCACGCCGACGCTCCGCTGCCCATCGCCAGGGCGACCGAGCCCTTGCGGAACCAGCCCGGCTCGTCGCGCCCGTCACCGTCCCAGTCACCGGTGAGCGGCTGCGCGCCCTTGCCCCCCAGCCGGCCGAACGTGATGGTGAAGCCCGGCGACAGCAGGCCGAGGGCCTGCCGGACGTCCCACCCCTCGAGGTACGCCGTGGTGACCGCGCCACCCCGCACGCCGCTCACCTTCACGCCGGCGACCCGCGCCGCGTCGCCCCGCCTCGGCACCGAGATAGCGCTGACCTGCTCGAACCCGAGCCGGGACGCGAGCTGCGCCCAGGTGAACCCGACGGCCCAGGACCGCTTCTCCGCCGGGTTGCTCGACGCGAGGTCCCAGCGGGAGTCGTCCACGGCCCGCAGCCACGACGCCTCCTGCCCCCAGACGTACCGCTCGTCCTCGGTGTGCCCGCCCATCGACGAGGAGTAGAACGCGTCGATCAGCGGACCACCGCCGGCCGTGCCGACCACCTGTCCGCTGGTCGCGTCGACCGCGCTGCGCCAGCGGGTGCCCCACACGGCGTCGGTGCCCTCGGTCTCCTTCTTCCACCCGGTGTAGTTCTGGTCGGCCGGCGTGGGCATCAGGACGCGGCCGGCGCGCTTCGTGGCGTACGTCCTCGCCGCGACCGCCTGGGCCTTGAGGGCCTCGACCGGGAACGACGCGGGCACCTCGGCGATGCCCCACAGGTACTTGTCCATCGCCGATCCCGCCGGCGTGGACTCGATGTGCTGCTCGGCGTCGATCAGCCCACCGGAGACGGTGAACCGCGTGCGGTCCCAGCGCACCCAGCGGTCCAGGTAGATCGACGACCTTCGCCACGTCGTGAGGTGCGCGACCACGCCGGACTCGTCGAGGCGCAGCACCTGACCCGGTGCGCCGCCCTGCCACACGACCGCCTTCGGCGTCACCCCGAGGTCGTAGAGCACGAACTGCGACGTCGTCTCGTCGACGCGCAGCTGCCAGGACGCACCCTGCGGCTGCACCGGCGGGCAGGCCGCCGCGGCGGGGTTCTCGGGCGTCGGGCCGACGCAGCCCTCGAGCACCCACGGGAGCGGGCCGTCGTACGCCTGCACGTCGACCCGGTAGCCCCCGGCCAGCATCCGCAGCCGGACCAGGTCGGGCATCGCCTGCGCGCGCACCTCGGTCCCGGCGTAGTAGCGGCCGAGGATCTCGTCGTACGTGCAGCCGAGCCGGGCTGCGCCCTGCGCGCCGTACTGGCTCATGCCCAGGCCGTGCCCCCAGCCACCGCCCCGGAAGACCACGTCCCCGCGGGCCGACGCCTCGGGCAGGGCGGCCCCACCCGAGGACGGGCACTCGGCGGCCACCGCCTGCTGCGCCGGACCGGCGACCCCGAGGACGGGGAGCACCAGGCCGACCGCGAGGAGCAGGTGCAGTGGTCGTCGCATGCGAGAGCCTTCCGGTGCCGCTGGTGCTGGTGGGGCGTTCGAGACGTGGTCCACGATAAGTCGACGAAGTAACGGATGTGCCGGTTCGGCGCCGAGGCGGACCTGCGTGGCGCGGCCGTTAGGGTGTGGCGGCGATGCGCCTCCTGTTCTTCGGCACCTACGACGCCTCGGCGCACCCCCGGGTCGGCATCCTCCGCGACGGGCTGCGCGAGCGGGGCGCCACCGTGGCCGAGTGCAACGTCCCCCTCGGCCTGTCCACCGCCGAGCGGGTCGGCATGCTGCGCAACCCGGCGACCCTGCCGCGCCTGGCCTGGCGCATCGCCCGGTGCTGGGCCGGGCTGTGGCG
>DASVBQ010000139.1:0-2172 GCA_036375795.1 Actinomycetes bacterium | reverse complement strand
AGCTACCCGATCCTGCAGGCCGGCTCTCCCGCCACGATCGAGCGCTGGCTGCCGGGGGTGGTCGCCGGCAGCGTCGTCGCGGGCTTCGCGCTGTCGGAGCCCGAGGCCGGCTCGGACGCCGCGGCCCTCTCCCTTCGGGCGACCCCTGACGGCGAGGGTTGGCGGTTGCACGGCGAGAAGGCCTGGATCTCCAACGCACCGGATGCCGACGTCTACTCGGTCTTCGCCCGCACCACCGACGGCGCCGGTGCCCGCGGCGTCACGGCGTTCGTCGTGCCCGGCGACGCCGAGGGGCTGGGCGGTGAGCGGCTCGACCTGCTGGCCCCGCACGCGATCGGCACGCTCACGTTCGACGGGGTCCGGGTCTCCCCCGGTGACGTGCTCGGGGAGGTCGACCACGGCTTCGCGGTGGCGATGCGAACGCTCGACCTGTTCCGGCCGAGCGTCGGCGCGTTCGCCGTCGGCATGGCCCAGGCCGCCCTGGACGCCGCGCTGGACTGGGCGCTGACCCGCGAGGTCTACGGCGACCGCCTGATCCGGCAGCAGTCCGTCGAGCACACCCTCGCGGAGATGGCGACCCGCACCGAGGCGGCCCGGCTGCTGGTGCGCTCGGCGGCGACGACGTACGACTCGGGTGCCCCACCTGCCGAGGTCACCCAGGGCGCCGCGATGGCCAAGCTCTTCGCCACCGAGAACGCCCAGTGGGTCGTCGACCAGGCGGTGCAGCTCCACGGCGCCCGCGGACTGCAGCAGGGCCACCTGCTCGAGCGGCTCTATCGTGAGGTGCGCGCCCCCCGGATCTATGAGGGCGCGTCCGAGGTGCAGCGCACCATCATCGGCCGCGGGCTGGTGCGTGCGCGGCAGAACCGTCAGGGAGGCCCGTCGTGAGCAGCCGCTATCGAGGCAGCGTCCCGATCACCGACGACTGGAAGCACTTCCGGTTCTCGGTCGAGGACCGCGTGGCCACCGTGACCCTGGACCGGCCCGAGAAGACGAACCCGCTGACCTTCGAGTCGTACGCCGACCTGCGCGACCTGCTGCACGAGCTGCCGCACCGCGGTGACACCGACGTCCTGGTGATCCGCGGCGAGGGCAAGGGCTTCTGCGGCGGCGGTGACGTCAACGAGATCATCGGCGAGCTGATCAAGATGGATCCGCGCGACCTGATCGGCTTCACCCGGATGACCGGCGACGTGATCAAGGCGATGCGCGAGTGCCCGATCCCGATCGTGGCCGGGATCCAGGGCATCGCCGCCGGCGCGGGATCGGTGATCGCGATCGCGAGCGACTTCCGGGTGTGCTCGACCTCGGCCCGGTTCGCGTTCCTGTTCACGAAGGTGGGGCTGTCCGGTGGCGACATGGGGGCGGCCTACCTCCTCCCGCGGCTGGTCGGCGCCGGCCGGGCCACCGAGCTGCTGATGCTCGGCGACACGATCGACGCGGCCACCGCCGACCGGTACGGCCTGGTCTCGCAGCTGGTCGACGACGCCTCGCTCGACGACGCGGTGTCCACGCTCGCCCGACGGCTCGCCGACGGGCCGACGCTGGCCCACGCTCAGACGAAGTCGCTGATCACCCGCGAGCTGGACATGCCGATCGGGGCGGCGATGGAGCTGGACGCGATGACCCAGGCGCTGCTGATGACCACCTCGGACCACGCCGAGTTCCACGCGGCGTTCAACGAGAAGCGTCCTCCGGAATGGACCGGCAGATGAGTTCACCCCGATGAGCCCCGAGACCGCCCGGGTCGCGCTGGTCACCGGTGCCTCCCAGGGAATCGGCGCCGCCTGCGCCGCCGCGCTGTCGGCCGCCGGCTACCAGGTGGCGCTGGTCGCGCGCAACGCCCAGGCGCTGGAGGACGTGGCGGCGAACCTCCCGGGCGATTCACTGGTGCTGCCGACCGACGTCACGGACCCGGCAGCCCTGGAGGCGGCGTTCTCGACGGTGGAGTCGGAGTGGGGGCCGGTCGAGGTCCTCGTCGTCAACGCCGGAGCCGCGATGTCGGCGCCGGTGGTGAAGACCTCCGACGAGGACTGGCAGCGGATGCTCGACCTCAACCTCACCGCGCCGTTCCGGTGCCTGCGCCGCGCCCTCCCGGCGATGACCCAGGCGGGCTGGGGCCGGGTCGTGGTGGTGGCGTCCATCGCCGGCAAGACCGGCGGCGCCCGGATC
>DASVBQ010000123.1:0-3222 GCA_036375795.1 Actinomycetes bacterium | reverse complement strand
GACCGAGCGTTCGGACTGTCGCACATGTCGACGAGGACGCGGGCGGGCGCCGGAGACGTTGGCGACGTGGCCAACGCGACCGTGGTCTCCTGTTGCCGAACTCACCCGCGGTCCTGCGACCGGCATCCCGACGTGCTGGCGCTGCGCTTCTGGGTCGGCTGGCAGACCGGCCTCACTGGCGGCCCGCCCGGCCACCACACCGGCCGAGGTTCCCCGAAGGCACGCCTGGGGGCTAGTGGCCGAAGCCGAACTCCAGGTGCCGCTTCCCGCCAGCCGGGATCATGCCACCGGCCATCGGCGCCACCTGTCGCAGCCCGACCACCAGGGTGAGCACCGAGCCGCGGTAGCCGGTCCGCACCACCTCGACGACGTTCTCGGCGGCCGGGACGCGGAACCGGTCGGCACCCAGTCGCAGCCGGGCGATGCCTCCGGGCGGGACGCCAATGCTCTCGAAGTCGATGTCGGTCACCTGCCGGCAGCGGATCCGCACGAACGCCGACCCGGCCACCGCGACCCGCCGACCGTCGGGGTCGGTGACCGGCGGGTCGACGTAGCGCGCGACGCACGGCGGCGGACCGCCCCGGAACGACAGCCCCACGTGGTCGACCCCGGTGCTGACGTAGCCAAAGGCACCGACGAACACGCCGGGCCGGGTCTCGGGAAACGAGGCGGTGACCGCCCCCGTGCCGGTCAGGCCGGGAACCGCGGTGGTCGTCGCGCTCGAACTCGCTGCCGACGGCGCCGCAGTGCCGGTCGGCGTGAGCGACTCCCGCGGGCTCGCTGCCGTGCCGGCGTCCCCGCACCCCATGGCCAGCAGCAGAACCGCCAAGCCGCCGGCCAGAGCGCCGAGAGCCGAATAGTCTCGTCTGCCCACGCCAGCCACGGTGGCATCCGCGCCGGGGCAGGCACCAGAGCCGATGGTCCCGCCCCGGCCGCCGCCGCCGGGGTCGCTTCCACCGAACGCGGGCCTCACGGCCCGCAGGTCACCCCGGCGCCCGCATCTGCCGCGATGAGTGCTCGGTAGGTGCCGCTCGAAAGTGCCGTTGCTGTCCTGGCCGGCGGCGCTGCCACCACCCGAGACAATGGGGGCATGGTGCACGGTTCCGAGGGCACCGTCGCGTTCCGGCTCTGGCCGCCGGTCGCGATCGGCGCGCCCCTGCTCGCCGGCTGGCTGACCACGCTGCTGTGGGGTGACCCGGTCGACCTCGGCGAGTGGCGGGTTCCGCTCGGATGGGTGCTGGTGCTGTTGTTCGTTGGGTGGAACGGCTGGTCGCTGTGGCTGTTCAGCCGGCACGAGACCGGGCTGCTGCCGGGGCAGGCGACGCACGCGATGATCGAGGCGGGGCCGTACCGCCTCTCCCGCAACCCGCTGTACGTCGGCCTGCTCGCGCTTTACCTCGGGCTGGCGTTGCTGGCACCCACGGTCTGGGGACTCGTGCTGTTCCCGGCCGCGGTGCTGCTCCTCCTCTGGGGCGCGATCTACCCGGAGGAGCGGTTCCTGCACAAGCGGTTCGGTGCCCCGTACGACGACTACGCGCGGCGGGTGCGTCGCTGGCTGTGAATGCGACCGACCTGCCACAGACCGCCGGAGGCCATCCGGAGCCACCGCCAGCCGGCAGAAGGACCTACCGACATTCTCCGCCGCTATGTCGCGCGCGATGGCGCGTAACCACGGCTCGGGTCCCTCGCACCGGCAGCGGGGCCGCGTCGCTCGGCAGTGCCAGCTCCACGACATCGGTTCACCAAGCGGAGAGGCGAACGGATCCGGCACTACTGCTCAATGCCGCTGCCGGCAGACGCGCCGCCGGGCGATCCAGATTGATCGGTCTCTCCGTTCGTCTCCGAGCGGCCTGCCGATCAGCCCTGGCCTGCCGAGCTCTGGCTAACCATGCTCTTGCTGATCGTGCTGGGCATCACCCCCGATGAGATCGACGGTGGGCACACCCGCGGTGAGCCGCCCGCGCGAGCTCCTGGACCGCCTCGAGGCGTACGCCGCCGAGCACGGGATGCTCGGCGGTCACTAGCCGGCATCGTGGCGTGCCTTCGCATGGGCTCAGGATTCCTGTCGGCATCCGGCGGGCTAACCGACCCAGGGGGCTGACTAGCCCGGGGCCATTCATGATGGATGCCAGTGACCCCCAGGCGGCCCCGGGCCGCCGTGAAGGGACCGCGATGCGACACGCCGCAAGCTACGACGCCGAACTACGGCGGCACAACGAGGTACTGCGCCAGGCGGTTGGGGTCCAGCTCCACGACCACGTCCTCGACATCGGCTGTGGGACCGGGCAGACGACCCGAGAGGCCGCGCGTATGGCCCGGGCGGGCGGTGCGCTTGGTGTCGACATCTCGGCGCCCGCGATCAAGCGCGCTCGTGAGCTGGCCCGGGCGGAAGGACTCCGCAACGTCACCCTCGAGCTTGCCGACGCGCAGGTCCACCGCTTTCCGCCGGAGCGCTTCGACCTGGCGATCAGCAGGTTCGGCACGATGTTCTTCGACGACCCCGTCGCCGCGTTCGCCAACATCGGGCGGGCACTGCGCCCGGCTGGGCGTCTGGTGATGATGGTCTGGCAGGCCCGCGAGCGTAACGAGTGGGACGTCGCGATCCACCGATCCCTCGAAGCAGCCGTAGGGCCAATGGCCGGCGCCCCGGGGGGACCGGATCCGTTCTCGCTCGCCGACCCGCCGACCGTGGAGGAGATCCTGCATGCTGCAGGCTTCGCTGGCGTCGCCTTCACCGATGTCGACGAACCGGTCTACTACGGTCCGGACGTGGCCGCCGCCCTCGACTGGGTCCGCGGCTTCACGTGCACCAGTGAAGTCCTGAAGCGGCTGGATCCCGTCGCCGCGACACGCGCGGAAGGGCGTCTACGCCAGGCGCTCGACGCGCAACTGAGCGGCGACGGTGTCTGGTTCAACTCCCGCGCCTGGATCATCACCGCTCATCGCGACCGAGCAGGAACACAACCGCGCTCACTCAGTTGATCAACCCGAAACCGCCAGCACCATGGCATGACCTGACCGGGAGGCCGGAACCGCGTCCATCGACGTGCACCGGATCTCGGACGCCACCTGTGCCGCTCGGTGCCGCTCGGCGACGCGTCCAGGCCGGCGGCAACATCGGTTGGGAAACCGGTTGCTAGTGCCAGCTCCCGCTGACGGTCTGTACTTGACGTGCTCGCACAGCCTTGGACGACCTGACATCCTGCAGCACCGGTCCCGACG
>DASVBQ010000117.1:0-3294 GCA_036375795.1 Actinomycetes bacterium | reverse complement strand
CGCCAGGGCCTGCTTGAGGAGTCAGCCGGCGCGGCGCTGCAGGCGATCGATGTCGAGGATGACGACCGCGCGGCCCTCGAGGCGCAGGAAACCGCGGGAGGCGAAGTCGGCCAGTGCCTTGTTGACCGTCTCGCGGGACGCGCCGACCAGCTGCGCGAGCTCCTCCTGGGTCAGGTCGTGGGTGACCCGCAGGCCGTCCTCCGTCTCGACCCCGAACCGCCTGGCCAGGTCGAGCAGGGCCTTGGCGACCCGGCCGGGCACGTCGCTGAAGACCAGGTCGGCCATCGCCTCGTTGGTGCGGCGCAGCCGGCGGGCCAGCGCCTGCAGCAGCCGGCCGGCGACCTCCGGGCGCTGCATCAGCAGCGGTTGCAGGTCGTCGTGCCCCATGCCGGACAGCGTGACCGCGGTGACCGCGGTGGCGGTGGCCGTCCGCGGCCCCGGGTCGAACAGCGACAGCTCGCCGAACATCTCGCCCGGCCCCAGCACCGCCAGCAGGTTCTCGCGTCCGTCCGCAGCAGTCCGGCCGAGCTTGACCTTGCCCTGGGTCACGACGTACAGCCGGTCGCCCGGGTCGCCCTCGTTGAAGAGCGTCTCGCCGCGGGAGAGCCGCACCTCGACCATCGTGCGCCGCAGCGCGATCTGCTCCTCGTCGTCGAGGGCAGCGAACAGCGGTGAGCTCCCCAACGTGCCGACCTGCTCTTCCACGACCGTCCTCTCCCTGACCCGGTGTGCCCGGTGCCGGGGTCAGTGTGCCGCACGCGGCGGTCTCGCGCGATCAGGCGACTCCGCACTCGGCCGTTCGCGGCAGCGGCAGGGCCCGCAGGGCGAGCGCCGGCTCGTCGCGGTAGCGGGAGATCAGCTCTCCGGTCGCGGCGTCGAGCCGGTCGTGCAGGCTGCGGCGGTACGTCGACAGCTCCTGCTCGGCGGCCTCGAGGCTGGCCACCAGCGTGCCGTCGGCGTCACCGCCGTTCTCGGTCTGCCAGAGCACGGCCAGGTCGGGCAGCGGCGGCAGGCCGGCCGCACCGTCGGGCGGCAGCATGGCCAGCCGGCGGCTGTTCTGCTGGTGCTCGCTGAGCACCGTGCGCAGCCGGTCGAGCGACGTCTCGTCGCCGATGACCAGGTCGAGCCGGGCCTGCAGGATGCGCCGCCAGTACGACACCCGGGACTCCTCGGCGATCAGCTCCTGGCGGTAGGCGCGCAGCTCGTCGAGGGCCAGGGGGGCCAGCTCGGGAGCGCGCTGCGCGGGCGTTCGGCGCACGGCCGTACCCCCGGACGGGGTGCGGCGGCGGCCTAGGGCCGCCCCGGCGGTCTGGCTGGTGGTCACGGCGAAGTCCTCCGGTCCGGCGGCAGGGAGCCGGTCACAGACCGTGATCGTCCGGGGTCCCCGGACGCTTGATCGCATGTCACCCGGACGGTGGACCGGTTTGACCCGCATTTGACGGTCTCCTCCGATGGACGCCCCGCCCGGCGGGTCCGGACCGGACCGTAGGCTCTGCGTCGTGAGCAGCCGTGGGCGCGTCCGGACCGCGCTGGACGTGGCCGACGAGAGCGATCTCGCGCGCACCCGCCGTGCCCGGCGCATCAACCGGATCCTCGCCGAGACCTACCCGGACGCCCACTGCGAGCTGGACTTCACGACTCCGTTGGAGCTGCTCGTCGCGACGATCCTCTCCGCGCAGTGCACCGACGCGCGGGTGAACATGGTGACCCCGGACGTGTTCCGCAAGTACCCGACGGCTGCGGCCTACGCCCAGGCGGACCGGACCGAGCTGGAGGCGATGATCCAGTCCACCGGGTTCTTCCGGGCCAAGACCAACTCCCTGATCGGGCTGGGTCAGGCGCTGGTCGAGCGGTACGACGGCGAGGTGCCCGGCCGGTTGGCGGACCTGGTGACCCTGCCGGGTGTGGGCCGCAAGACCGCGAACGTCGTGCTCGGCAACGCGTTCGGGGTGCCCGGCATCACCGTCGACACGCACTTCGGACGGTTGGCGCGCCGCTTCGGCTGGACCTCGGAGACCGACGCGGACAAGGTCGAGGCCGAGGTCGGCGCGATCTTCCCCAAGAAGGACTGGACGATGCTCAGCCATCGGCTGATCTGGCACGGCCGGCGCATGTGCCACGCCCGCAAGCCCGCCTGCGGGGTCTGCCCTGTGGCGGCGCTGTGCCCGGCGTACGGCGAGGGCGAGGGCGACGCCGCCAAGGCCGCGAAGCTGGTGAAGACCCCCGCCCAGGTTGCGGTGTCGCCGTGACCCGAGGTACGGCCCGGGTGCTGATCGCGCTCGTCCTGGTGCTGCCGCTCGCCGGCTGCGGGGCCGTAGGTGGGGACGCCCGGACGCCATCGCGCGACCGCATGGCGGGCGCCGAGCCCGCCGCGACCGCACCAACCGATCCGGGTCCGTGCCCGCGGCTGGACCGCGCCCAGCCGCGCGAGGACGGGCTGCCCGACCTCGAGCTGCCCTGCCTCGGCGACGGCCCGCCGGTGAACCTCGCCGACCTGCGGGGCACGCCGATGGTCCTCAACGTCTGGGCTGCCTGGTGCACGAACTGCGACCGCGAGATGCCGTTGTTCGCCGATGCAGTCGCCCGTGCCGGTGACCGGGTGCGCTTCTTCGGGGTCCACTACAAGGCGGCTCGCGATTTCGGGCTGCGCTCCGTCGAGGACTTCGGGGTGCCGTTCCCGTCGGTGCACGACGAGGACGGCGACCTCGTCGTTCGCCGGCTCGGGGCGTACGCACCGCCGCAGACGTTCTTCGTCACGGCGGAAGGGCGCATCGCGGGCCGCGAGATCGGGGAGATCACGTCGCAGCAGCGCCTCGACGACCTGGTCCGGCGCTACCTGGGGGTACGGCTGTGAGGGACCCGGAGTCGCTGCCGCCGTGGCTGCGTCCCCTGGCCGAGGCCGCGGTCGACGTACGCCCCGAACAGCTGAGCCGGTTCCTCCCCCCGGACGAGGGCGGGCGAGAGTCGGCCGTGCTGATGCTGTTCGGTGAGCGCGAGCCGGGCAGCGGCTGGGACGGTGCGGACGTGCTGCTCATCGAGCGGGCTCACGACCTTCGCAGCCACGCGGGCCAGGTGGCCTTCCCGGGCGGGGCCGTCGACCCCGACGACGACGGCGTCGTCGCGGCCGCCCTGCGCGAGGCGGTCGAGGAGACCGGCCTCGATCCGGCCGGCGTCGAGGTGTTCGGCACGCTGCCGGCGCTCTTCCTGCCGGTGAGCGACTTCGTGGTGACGCCGGTGCTGGCCTGGTGGCGGCAACCGTCGCCCGTCGGCGTCGTCGACCGCGGCGAGGTGGCC